>JAILNZ010000020.1 GCA_024691135.1 Clostridiales bacterium | reverse complement strand
TATATTTCATTATCTTTACAGATATGAATTGTTCCACGTGGAACAATTGTCAAAAATCAGCAAAAGGACTCCGGAATGTTCCACGTGGAACAATGAAAAACCCCCGCACAAAGTACGGAGGTCTCATAATATGCAATTATGCTGTTATCAGTTATCGATATTAGCGTGTTTTGCGTTCTCCTGGATAAAGATCTTACGCGGTTCGACCTGATCGCCCATAAGAAGTGTAAATGTCTCATCAGCTGCCTGTGCATCAGCAAGAGTAACTCTTTTGAGCTTTCTGGTGGAAGGATTCATGGTCGTATCCCAGAGTTGTTCGGAACTCATCTCACCAAGACCCTTATAACGCTGGATCGAAGGATTTGACCATCCTGTCTGTTCCTTAATGGCTTCTATCTCGGAATCTTCATAAGCATAGTATGCTTCCTCACCCTTATAGACCTTATAGAGCGGAGGACATGCGATATATACATATCCGTTCTCTACAAGCGGACGGAGATATCTGAAGAAAAATGTAAGAAGCAAAGTCCTGATATGAGAACCGTCAACGTCGGCATCGGCCATGATGATAACCTTATGATAACGGAGCTTTGATTCATCAAAATCATCTCCGATACCTGCTCCGAGTGCCATAACAACAGGCTGGAGCTTCTCGTTACTGAATACCTTGTCGATCCTAGCTTTCTCTACATTGAGCATCTTACCCCAAAGAGGAAGGATTGCCTGATATTTACGCTCTCTTCCCTGCTTTGCAGATCCGCCTGCGGAATCTCCCTCAACGATGAAGATCTCACAGAACTCAGCCTCGGATGACTGACAGTCCGCAAGTTTGCCCGGAAGGGAATTACCCTCAAGAACATTTTTCCTTCTCGTCATCTCCCTAGCCTTTTTGGCAGCATCACGTGCTCTTGAAGCAGAAAGGCATTTATCCATGATGATCTTGGAGATATCCGGATTCTCCTCAAGGAAGATCATGAACTTATCAGCTACGGCATTCTCAACAAGAGATCTGATCTCGGCATTACCGAGCTTGGATTTTGTCTGACCCTCGAACTGAGGCTCAGGAAGCTTAACCGAGATAATAGCTGAGAGACCTTCCCTGGTGTCCTCAGGCTGAAGCTTTGCATCATTATCCTTAAGGAATTTATACTTTCTGGCGTAGTTATTGACTACACGGGTCATTGCGGCTCTGAAGCCCGTAAGGTGCGTACCGCCCTCAACCGTAGCAATGTTATTAGCATAGCTGTAAACATTTTCCTGATAGGAATCGTTATACTGCAGAGCGATCTCAACGAAGCAATCGCCTGAACGTGTTGCCATGTAGATAGGCGGATTATGTAATGCCTCCTTATGTCTGTTCAGATATTCAACAAATGAGATAATACCGCCTTCATAATGGAGATGAACATTATTCGGAGTCTCTCCCCTGTCATCGCACAATTCAATGGTTACTTCCCTGTTAAGGAAAGCCATCTCGCGGTAACGGGAGATCATTGATGAAAAATCGAATGTTATATCGTCAAAGATCTGATCATCAGGATAGAAATTCGTTGTCGTACCGGTATCGGAAATGTCGCATTGACCTACGATATGAAGCGGAACCGTGGTCTTTCCGCGCTCAAATTCGATCTCATAGATGTTGCCTTCACGGCGTACCTGAACCTTCATATGCTCCGAAAGAGCATTAACTACAGAAGCGCCGACGCCGTGGAGACCGCCTGATACGCTGTAGGCTCCGCCACCGAATTTACCGCCTGCATGAAGGACTGTATGTACGACTTCGACAGTAGGAATATGCATCTTCGGATGATCTCCTACAGGAATTCCGGATCCGTTATCTCTTACCGTAACAGAACCGTCTTTTTCGACTGTTAAAAAGATCGTGTCGCATCGGCCTGCGAGTGCTTCGTCGACAGAATTAGCGACTATCTCATAAACGAGGTGGTGGAGACCTCTCGGGGTTGTATCACCGATATACATACCCGGACGCTTACGGACCGCCTCAAGTCCTTCGAGGACCTGGATGTCACTCTCGTCATACTCGCTCGAGTTGGATGTATCGAACTCGTCCTGTCCTGCGGAAGCTGCAGCGATGTCATCGATGGAGTCTTCCTTATAGTCCTCGGTGAGAGCCCTCGGATTCTCAGCCAGGTTACGGAGCTCGTCGTCGTCACCGCCATCTACAGGCTGAAAATACTGGTCAACTTCGCCGCTTACAGGCAGATTTTCATTCTTTTCTTCCATTTTTATCATACCTCACAAAAAAGTATTCAAAACCACTGAAAACATGGCATTTGTAACAATGTTAAATCACGTTATATCGGAATAATCCGTGCTCTTGAGTCTCTTTAAAAGTACAGACCCTGACACTGAGGAAACATATGTTTTATCGGTCGTCAGAACCAGTGTCTTTGGTATGTCACCTTCGATATATTGAAGTCTGTTACTGTCCTCTTCCGCCTTGATGAATCTGTTGATATCCTCATCTGACGGAAGACTGGTCTCGAGATTGATGATCGCCGTTATGTCGGTATCGATAACGGAAACGTCTCCTCCCAGGTGAACATACATGTCCTTAACCTCCGAAAACACGTATTAATGCCAGATACCATATTATTATACCATAATATGCTTATTATAATAGAAAATTTTATTCGGGAGTAACATTTCCGTTCTCAACGTGAAAATAGCGGGGCAGGGAAGTTCCGTTAACAAGTGATCCGAGCTCTTTTTCGATGTATTCCCGTTCCGTGCAGGTAATGAATATCTGGGCATTGACCATGCCTGAGATAAGGCTTACGCGGCGGTTTACGTCCAGTTCCGAGAATACGTCGTCCAGAAGAAGGATAGGCGATGTTCTGCAGAACTCCCTGATCATGTACAGTTCGGAGAGCTTAAGGGATAATGCTGCCGATCTCTGCTGTCCCTGGGAAGAGAAATTCTTCATGGGAAGACCGTTCAAGGTTATATCGAGATCATCCTTGTGGATTCCGGTGCCCGTAATTCCCCTCTCAGAGTCGTTCTGACGCGTTGCTCTGAACTTACTCAGGAGATGTTCACTGAGCATAGCCTTAATCGGGACGTAAATGGCCTTCTGAGCGCTTCCGTCGATAAATGAATCAAGAGATGCATTTTCCTTGAGAAACGCGTTTATGAGTTCTACAGAGCCCTGTATGGTCGAATAGCTTATCTTGAGGTCTTCTTTTTCCCCGGAAATGTTCAGATGATGCTTTGAAGCATACTTTGAAAGCAGCAGGGAATACCTGTACCTGTAAAGGATGATCTCTGCCGATATATCAGCGAGCGGATAATCCCAGAAATCCATCTTATCATCATCCGGTCTGCCGCCCCTGAATGATTTGAGACACGCGTTTTTCTGACCGATGAGGCGGTTATATCTGTTCAATAGATCAAAATACGACGGTGATGTCTTGGAGATGATGAGATTTAGGAATTTTCTCCTTACCGAAGGTGCTCCTTTTATGAGATTTAGGTCCTCGGGAGCGAATATAACAGTGTTACAAATCCCCAGATATGAGGCTACTTTGGATATCTGGAGAGAATCCTGCTTCAATATCCTTTTCGGGACCGATGAAGGGTTTTTCTCTGTCTTTTCGAGCAGATAAGAGACGGAAAGGTCTGTTTTGTAGTTGTCTTCAGGGTCCAAAAGATCAATCTTTATCTCAAAGCCTTTCTCTCCGAAAGATATCATGTCCCTGTCCTTGGAAGTCCTGTGTGAAGAAAGGCATGAGCATACATTTACGGCCTCTATTATGTTTGTCTTACCCTGTGCGTTAAAACCGTAGAAAATATTAACAGAAGGCCCGACATCCAGGTCAAGCCTTCTGTAATTTCTGAAATCCGTAAGATGTATCGATTCAATGATCATCTTCTGATAGGAAGGATCAGGTAAACGAAGTCGTCACCTTCTACAGGAGTAATGATGCAAGGTCCCTGGCCTCCGTTGAATTCGATCTTGATATTCTCTTCGTCGATATTCTTGAGCGCGTCGATAAGATAACGTGCGTTGAAATCTATATCGATCTTCTCGCCCGTCAGGTTCGCATCGACATCTTCCCTCAAAGTACCGCAATCCGTGTTGGCGGCAACCGTAAGCACCGTTCCGCTCTCGTTCATGTAGAGCTGGACAGGACATCTCCTCTCATCGTTGAGGATGATGAGGGCAGCACGCTCAACGGCATCATACAGCGCCTTCTTGCTGATCGTCATGACAGACTTCGGATTCTTCTGGATGATCGAATTATATGCAACAAAAGGTCCCTTGATAAGCCTTGATACGATCCTTACATGCCCTATATCGAAAAGGAGATGATTCTCGGAAGAATAGATGATTACTTCCTCGTCCTCTGTCTTGTCATCAAAGATCTTGGCCGCCTCGCTCAAAGCCTTGCCGGGAATGATATAGTTCATAGAAGGGAACTCTTCGCCGGCATATGTCTTCCTCAAAGCCATCCTGAATCCGTCGATCGCTACCATCGTTATATCTCTGCCGTTGCTCTCGATATAACAGCCGGTAAGTGACTGTCTCGTCTCATCCTTGGATACTGCAAAAATCGTCTTGCTGATCATCTTCTTGAGCATTGCCTGAGGAAGGATGATCTTATTGTTATTACCGATAACGGGGATCTTAGGATAATTCTCGGAAGACTTGCCCCTGATATTAAATACAGTCGATCCGCTCTCGATAGACAGCTTGAAATTATCATCAGTCTTGATAGTAACCATATCTTCAGGAAGCTTCCTTATGATCTCGCCGAAGATCTTGGAATTAACGACTACCGAACCTTCAGCTGAAATATCGGAATCAACGTCAGCTTCTATACCTGTCTCAAGATCATAACCCGTGAGCTTCACGGAAGATCCTTCTGCCTGGATAAGTATACCGTCAAGGATAGGAACCGTTGTATTAGGCTTGACTGCTTTTTGTACGATGGAAATGGCCGAATCAAGACTGCTCTTGCTGCAATTAAATTTCATATTAACCTTATCCGCCTTTCATGTGATAAAAACTTTACCATAATATTATACTTTATAAAGGCTCGAAAATGAATTGCAAATTTGTATTTATATAGATTTTCTCTTAGTATTTTTATTATGTCCGTTCATATCTGTGAAAACCCGTACAAAGCCTACGGCCGTAAGGATCGTAACATTGTTAAAACATGTTGAAAAAGTATACCGGCCCGGTTGAAAAAGTGAGGAGTTTTAACAGTGTTTCATTTCAACAAGTTTTCAACCTGCATATCACATCAAGTTATCAACTTTTCAACTATTAAAGTTGATATCCTTCATTGGTGATCCGCTTCTTGATATCTTCGACATCCTTAAGAAGATTCTCATCCGTATTGACCTTGTTGATGGAATGTATGATAGTTGAATAATTCTTTCCGTCAAAATATGTCTTTCCGATCTCATCTAGTGTGATATCAAAAAGTTCTCTTAAGATATACATGGCGACATTTCTTGCCGTGATGACTTCCTTACTCCTGACCTTCGACTTCATCTTTTCAACGTTTACGCCATAGAACTGTGAAACCATGGAAATAACAAGTTCAGGAGATATCTGCTGTGCTTTTTTAGGCGAAATGAAGCTTCCGAGCATCTTTTCTGCAGCAGGAAGATCGACCACCTCATTTGAGAGAGCAAAATAAGAAGACAGGATATTATAAGCACCGTTAAGCTGACGTATATTACTCGTTACGTTCTCGCAGATATAGTTAAGA
>JAILNZ010000110.1 GCA_024691135.1 Clostridiales bacterium | reverse complement strand
GAACTGCACAGAAAGCGCAGCCGATACATGAATCCATGTCCACGTTATGAACCGGGTGATAACCCTTGGAATTCAACCTGGACTTTTCAAGTTCGAGAATACTCTTGGGACAGGCACCTACACAAAGACCACAGCCTTTGCACAAGTCATCATTAATAGTAATTTTGGCCATATGAAACCTCCTGCCTATGTATAATATTGCGATTATATTCTTATTCGCAATTTGTCGCAATAGGCAAAAGTACTATCTTTTTTTCGCTTTTATGACAGTATCCCGAAAAAGATCAGAAAATGAAGTGATATGAGGTCCTGCTTACGAATTCTTCACCCGCATTGATGACCGGACAGTCAAATCTGCTGTCATTCAGAGAATTAGGCACATACTGAGTCTCCATGCATAGTCCGAAATTCTTCTTATAGATCTCATTACCCTTACCGACAACGGTTCCGATGTTGTTTCCCGTGTAGAACTGTAACCCCGGAAGGTCAGTATAGACCTCCATCTGGATGCCCGTGTCAGGATCTTTTACATAAGCAACGGCTTCCTTGTTCTGGGCAAGGATAAAGTTATGGTCATATCCTCCGCCATACTGGAGCTGCTGATCATCATCGCTTATATTCTTTCCGACTCTCTTAAACGAGGTAAAATCGAACGGAGTTCCCTTAACAGGAGCTTTTTCCTTCGGAATAAGATCACCCGATACAGGCGTATAGAAAGACGAATATATCTTGACTTCCTCGTTAAGGATCGATCCGCTGTCATGTCCTCCGAGATTGAAATACGTATGGTTGGTCGGATTAATGGCCGTCTTCTTATCGGTCGTCATCTTATACTCGATCCTGAGGGTATTGTCTTCCGTAAGACTATACTTGACCCTGAATTCCCTGTTGCCCGGAAGTCCGTATTCCATATCCTTGAGCTTTAACGTGAAACATACCTGGTCTTTTACAAAATCGATCACAGGCGAGAACATCCTCTTATGAAATCCCTTCTCGAAATCGGAATGAAGATTGTTCTTCCCCTCGTTTACAGGAAGATTATACTTCACGTCGTCGATCATAAAGGACGCACCTGCCGTCCTGTTCGCGATAGGACCTACCACGCTTCCGAAAAAGCACGGATTCTCCTTATACTTATTGAGATCATCATATCCCAGAACGACGTCTATCTTCTTGCCGTCCTTCGTCGGGATCTTGATGCTCACGATCGTAGCACCGAGCTCTATGAGCTCGACTTCCGTTCCGTTGCCGTTTACGAGCGTATAAAGCGTCATTCCGCTCGGTGTCAGTTCAGTTCTTATCATATTGTTTTACCCCCAGGATCAAACTATTATCTTTACGTTCTTCTTGCCGGTCAATTCAAAACTTCTCGGATCCGGCCCGTTAAATCCTACATATATCGTTGCACTTCTGCCTCCGTGATCGACCTCGCCGTTATCATCGATCGTCGTAAATGCCCTCCACGGGATATTGACCTTGAGGCTCTTTATCTCGTTTCCGCCGAACTTCATTCTCTCGAAAGCAACCAGCTTCGCATTCTTGACTTCATATGGGCTTTCGACCTTAACATATACCTGAAGGACATCCTCAGTCGGTCTGCTGCTTCCGTTACTTGCTATGACTTCGATCTCGCAGCCCTTCTTCTTGAAAGACTCAAAATCACCGACGCTTATGACAGCCGCGCCGTCAATTCCCGTATCACCGTAATTCAGTCCGTAACCGAACGGATACATCGGCTTTCTCTCGATAAACCTGTATGTCCTTCCCTTCATGGAATAATCCGTAAACTCAGGGAATCCCTCAAGATCCGTATAAAACGTAACAGGAAGCTTTCCTGACGGATTCACCTTTCCGAAAAGCATATCCCCGAGGACTGCTCCGCCCTGAGCACCCGGATACCACATCTGGAAGATCGCCGATGCCTCATCACAGAAATCGAGCATGCTCATCGCAGAACCTGCAAGGATGCAGACGATGAAAGGAACACCCGTCTTTTCGATCTCTCTTATGAGAAGTCTCTGTGTCTCAGGGAACTCCAGATCTTTCTTGTCTCCCGAGGCATACTGATTGCCCTGATCTCCTTCTTCGCCTTCGAGCATCTCATTAAGTCCGATGCAAAGGACTACCAGGTCTGAATTATTCGCGACAGCGATCGCTTCAGACAGTCTCGGATTCTCTCTCGAGAGGAAATCAGGCTTACTCATGGAAATATGGCAGCCTTCCGAATAGAGAACTCTTATATCATCTCCGCAAGCATCCTGTATGCCGCGAAGAACAGTTGTATACCTTGAGGATGTACCGTAATAGTTTCCGATCAGCGCAGGAACACTGTCGGCATTAGGACCGATTACGCCTATTGTCTTTACCTTGCTCCTGTCCAGAGGAAGAATGCCGTCATTTTTCAAAAGCACGATGCTTTCTTCCGTTGCCCTTCTTGCAACTTCAAGATGCTCCCTGCATTCAACGGCACTATACGGGATATCATCATACTCGGTCTTGTCAAACATGCCGAGCATATACCTTGTCGTAAAGAGGTTGACTGCCGCATTCCTGATACATTCCTCGCTTACAAGTCCCTGCTCATAAGCATTCATTATCTTCTGATATGTGCATCCGCAGTTAAGGTCACATCCCGTCTCCAAAGCAAGCTTAACGCTCTCTTCCGGAGAATTCGTTATCTTGTGATTAGCATGGAAATCATTAATGGCCCAGCAGTCAGATACGTAATGCCCTTCAAATTCCCATCTGCCGCGGAGAACTTCCTGCATCAGATACTTGTGCGCGTTACAAGGCTCGCCGTTGGTCCTGTTATAAGCACCCATAACCGACTCGACCTTCGCATCCCTGACACAGGCCCGAAACTGCGGAAGATATGTCTCCCACATTTCCTTGAGCGTTGCCTTCGCATCGAAAAAGTGCCTCATATCCTCAGGTCCGGAATGTACAGCAAAATGCTTGGCGCAGGCAGCGATCTTCATAAAATGATCCTCATCATAATCGCCCTGCAAAGCCTTGATAAAAGGAACAGCAAGCTCGGAGATCAATACCGGATCTTCACCGTATGTCTCCTGACCTCTTCCCCACCTCGGATCCCTGAAAAGGTTTACGTTCGGTGTCCAGAAGGTAAGTCCCTTATATATATCCCTGTCGTTGTTCTTGACGGATTCATTATACTTAGCACGTGCTTCGGTCGATATGACCTCGCCGATCTTCGTCATCAATTCCTTATCAAAAGTTGCTCCGAGTCCGATAGCCTGCGGAAACATGGTAGCCGTTCCTGCTCTGGCCACTCCGTGAAGGCACTCGTTCCACCAGTTATACTCGGGGATCCCAAGCCTGTCGATCGCAGGCGCGTCAAAACGGAGTTGCGATGCCGCTTCTTCCAAAGTCATCTTAGAAACGAGTAAAGTGGCTTTTTGTCTGGCTTCTTCTCTGAGCATGATGTTACTCCCATGGGATAGATGATCATTGTTTATTTTACATTCTTTTCGAACTTTTTTCTTACATAAAATGAAGAATATTTTACAGATATTGCGATTTTTTGTTGAAGAACGATAAGCAACCCTTTATAATGACAAAGAAATCTCTTCAGGGGCAAAGTGAGGTTTATATTAATGAAAGAAAAGAAAAACGAAACGCCTGCAAACTATCTGCAGCCGATCCGACAGTTTCTTACGCGCACGGTTATAGGAAACAACGAAGATGTTGACTTCGTTCCTCAGACCAATATGCGTATCTGGTACAACAATCAGGTTGAAGGCTATCCTCTCCATAAGCATGATGCGATCGAGATCGTAATACCAATGGAAAACGGATACAAATATACGGCTAACGGACGTAAATTCGATCTTAACATGGGTGATATCCTTTTTATCCCGCCGGGAATACTTCACGAGATCGAGTGCGACTGTGAAGGCTCCAGGTTCATCTATCTCTTCAATATCGACTTTATATCTAAGTTCTTCGATTACAGAGATCTTGAGGAATTCTTAAAGGAAGCAAGACTTGTTAATCCCACGACATATCCTGAGATCTATTCTCAGATATTCGATCACTTCATGAATATCAATGACCTTTACTTCCTTTATGACAACATAGTTCTCGAGATGTCGATATATTCACATCTTCTGGCGATCTTTGGTGCACTTGCCAGGTATTCTGTTAAGTCGGAACCTATCTGCATCATCGATACCAAGCAAAGAGAGACATATATCAAGTTCAAGAGCCTGATCAATTACATAAACACACATTATATGGATGATATTACTCTGGATTATGCGGCATCCTTTGTGGGCTTTTCCAAATACCATTTTTCCAGGCTCTTCAAGGAATATACTGATTCCACATTCTATGATTATCTCTCGAGAAGGAGGATACAGGCCGCCAAGTCTTTATTGGGCGATGACGATCTGTCTATCACCGATATCGCATTCCAGACGGGCTTTAATAATCTGACCACTTTCTGCAGAAGTTTCCAGAAGATAGTCGCCTGCTCGCCTTCAGCTTACAGAAACAAGCTCAAGAGAAAAAATCAGATATCCAACGCCAGCTGACAGATTTAAGATCAAAGCAAATGAAAAGGACTGTTTCGATGAAACAGTCCTTTTGCTTGTAATTCTTATCAGAGATTACTTTACAGCACCAAGTGCAACACCGGAAACGATGTATCTTGAAAGGATCAAGTATACAATGATAAGCGGCAGGATCGTGATCGCAAGACCAAGATAGATAGCACCGTACTCAACTCTGTAGATATCACCGTTCAAGAGAGATACCATGATAGGCATTGTTTTCTTGGATGCATCGATGAGGATAACCAGAGGTCTGAAGAGTTCGTTCCATGTACCTACATAAATGAAGATAGCCTGTGTTGCAAGAGCCGGCTTCATGATAGGAATAACGATGCTGTTGAAAGTTCTGAACTCGCCGGCACCGTCGATACGTGCTGACTGTACGATCTCCATTGAAAGAGAGGATTGCAGATACTGTCTCATAAAGAATACCGTTGCAGGAGCTGCAATAGCAGGCAATATGAGCGTCAGTAAGTTATTTGTCATGTGAAGTGCATAGACCATCTTAAAGAAACCGATCAATGTACACTGTGCAGGAATCATCATGACTGCCATGATGAACTTGAAGAATGAATCTCTCAGTTTCCACTCATAAGCTGTAAGAGCATATGCTGTCAAAGATGAGAAGTACAATGACAATACCGTAGCACCTACAGAAATGATAGCCGAGTTGATAAAACCTGTAACCGGCTGGAATGTAGGCTTGTCATCGAATACCTTGAGGTTGTCTCCCAGGTGGGAAGACGGGATCAGGGAAATAGGATGAGCCAATATCATCTCTGAAGTACGTGTAGCATTAACGACCATGAACCAGAAAGGCAGGATACTTAAGATCGCCAATACAATACAGATAACATAAACAAATACCTTAACAACGAGAGAATCTTGGGATTTTGATAATGACTTTGAACTCATTTTTTATCACCTTAAACTCCAAGCTTAGCGCTTAAGAGCTTTCCTTTCTCTCTTTCTGATTTTTCTGAGCTCTACTTCATCCTTATCTCTGAGGATGTAGAAGAGAATGACTGTCAAGATCATTATGATAACGAACATAATGATACTTGCGGCCGATGCTCTATTATACATATACTCGGAATTTCTGAATGCCTGAGTATAGATATACATAGCCGTGGTCGCTGTCGATCCGTCCGGACCTCCTCTGTTGAGAAGCTGAGGAATATCGAACATATTAAGACCACCGATCATACTTGTTACCAAAACATAGAGCAAGATTGTTCTGATACAAGGAAGTGTAATCCTAAAGAACGTCTGTCTTCTGTTAGCACCATCAATCTGAGCTGCCTCGAAGATTTCTGGATCTATACCGATAACACCGGCTATCAAAAGAACCATCGTATTGCCGTACCACATCCAGAACTGGATAAAGGATACCGTTCCACGAGTGAAGTTCTTATTATTCAAGAAATTATATGTCTTACCATCAAAACCGAAATGGAAGATCTTGTCAAAGAAATTAAGGAAACCTGAACGGATAGCATTCAAAGGTCCGATAGGATATGACAAGAAAGCCTGGAACAAGATAGCAACAGAAGCTGCGGTAATGATGTTTGGCAGATAAACCAATATCTTAAACAAACCCTGACCCTTGATCTTGGTTCTATCATCAGTAAACCAAGCCGTAAGGAGCAATGAGACAAATAACTGCGGTATGAAGTTACATACCCACATTATAACGGTGTTGAAAAAAGCCAACCTGAATGAACCATTGCCTTTAGCAGAAAGAACATCTATATAGTTCTGAAAAGGATTAGACATCAATCTCATATCTGTGATCTTCATTGTCAGACCATGAAGATCCGTAAATCCGATAACTACAGTGTAAAGTACAGGATACAATGAAAAGATCAGATATGCGATTACAAACGGGATAGAAAAGATATAGCCGTACTTGGCGTAATTTACCGTTTTCCTTTTATCCACACCCGGTTCCTCCCTATTTAATCTTTATAGTAAAGAAATGAGGGCGGCAAATATAATTTATCCGCCCTCAAATCTTAAGGTATGAAGAAATTAATTGTTAATTATCTTCGGAAAATCAGGAAGGGATACTGAGCTTGTTGGCAACTTCAGTCTTGAAAGCTTCGATAGCTTCTTCCTTCGTCTTCTCGCCAGCAGTATACTGTCTTACCTGATCACGCCAGATCTGGTTGATATCCTCGTCAGACTCTGTGAGGCACTTACCGTTAGCACCAGCATTTGCAGGTACGAAGTACTCGAACATGTTCTGGCCGCCCAAGAAGTCGCACTTTCCATCGGACTTATCCATTACTACAGAAGAAGCAACGCAGTCCTTTGTACCAGCATCGTTCATAAGGCCGTTAGCCCAGAGGTACTGGAGACCTGTCTCAGATGTGTCGAGAGTGATCCATGTGATGAAGTCAGCGATAGCAGCCTTCTTCTCATCGGAAGCCTCTGCAGCATACTTAGAAGCAAGGATCCATGTGCCGCCCCAGAAGAAACCTACCGGAGGAGTTGTTACACGATAGTTACCAGCCTGGTCCTTACCGTTGTCACCGAGTGTGTAGTTGATGAGCCAAGCAGGTCCGAAGAATGTGAATACGCCCTTCTCACCTGTGCCGTTCATGTCAGCGAACCAACCTTCCTGCCAGTCCTGAGTATCATTGTGATAGTTGTTGTCCTTGAGCTTCTTGGACATATCCATGAACTCTTCACGTTCCTTGGAGATGTTGAGCTTGCCGTCTACAACCCAACCGGATGAAGAACTGTTCTCAACAGAGTGCCAGATGTCACCGTCACCGGAAACAATAGCATAGCCCTTGCTCTTGAGCTGCTCAGCTGCTGCCCAGAACTTATCCCAAGAACCGGAACCAGCACCCATGATCTCACCGATCTTTTCAGGATCGTCAGTACCGAAAACTTCCTGAGCGATGTCAGCACGATAGATCATACATCCACCAGTTGCCTGATAGCCGAGACCTACAACCTTACCATCAGAAGGTCTTGTACCGATTTCTACTGTGTACTGAGCGATACCGGCGTCCTCAATTCCCTTCTTAACGTCAATTCCGAGATCCTCGTAAGGAGCTGCGTACTCAGAAGCTGCACCCTGTGCATACTTGAGAACGAAAGCTGCCTCAGCGCAATAGATGTCAGGAGCCTCAGCGCCACCAGCTGCAAGAGCAGCATCGAGTGTCTGCTGATATCCGCCGCCATCTGTAGCAACCTGAGTTACGTTGAACTCATACTTGAAGTCAGGATTGAGTTCCTTGTACTTCTTTGCCATACCAGCGACCTCATCTGTAAATGTGTACAGATTGATCTCTTTCTTGTTCTTACCTGACTTGTTACAGCCTGCGAACATAGCTGCAGCCATTGTAAGGCAAAGTGCACTAGCAATTACTTTTTTCATAATAACCTCCGTTATTGTTAATTTTGATGAAAACTAGGCCTGTTTTTTGTAATTACATCTACATAATATCCATATTAAGACTATCTTTCTTTACCTTTATTGCTATCGAACATCGTTTTGGGCGCAATTTTTGTAAATTATCAAGTCGAAACGTTTCGCGTTTGCATCATTTTGAGAAAAATGTATAATTCTACCATATGTACAAAATCAGCTGTTGTGTTTTGTTCAACTGTCATTAAATCTGTACATATAGACGGAGGTTTATTTGATGAGTAGCTTTTTCGATAAGCGAAGCTGGGGAATGAGGTTTCTTTCCGGATTGGGGGCTTTGATAATCGGAAACTTCCTTTTCCTGATCTGTTCCATACCTCTGTTTACGATCGGCGCCTCATGGACAGCCCTTTACAGGATCACATTTGAAGTACATATGGGAAATGATCCTTTCGTCGTAAGGGATTTCTTCAGATATTTCAAAGAGAACTTTAAGAAAGCAACTCTCGTATTTGTTCCGATAGTCATTCTCCTGGCTGTCTGGATCTATAATTTATATATAGTACTTTATATATTAGACCCGTCACTTAAGTGGCTTCAGTATCCTATCTATATACTGATCGTCGCTTTGACTGCGGTTACCATATATATCTTCCCCATGATCGCTCTTTACGAACAGAAAGTTACAAAGATGATCAAGGACAGCCTGCTCTTAAGCATCGGTAACCTCCCGGTCACTATCTTCATAGTTGCTTCTTATGTAGGTAAATATCTTCTTATAGATTTTATACCGATCATGGGAGTCTACATCCTGTCGTTTTATCTGTTCTTCGGATTTGCCTTCGACTGCTGGTTCTTCGGCATCTTCATAAACAGAGCCTTCAAGATCGAAAAGCCTAAGAAAAAGAGAACAAGCGAGGATTAATCCCCTATCATATAGAGGACAAATTCACGGCACAGTTCTTTCCTGCTCGAAAAATTCGATACGATCAGGATATAATCGTCGCCTTCCCTGAATACCAGTGTATCAGTCTTATCTTTAAAACGGTCGATCCTGATACCGATCGCCTTTCCGTCACGGTAATAGAGATCTTCTTCAGATAGACTTTCCAGTTCTTCCTTTGTCAGTATCTCATCAAGGGGCTTTACGGCACCGCTGTTATTGTACTCATCCGCACACCTTGTATTGACTATGAGGACATCTATCATGTCCGACATTATCTCGTGACTTAACCTTTGCATGCTTGCTGTCAGGCTCTCGTCATAGGTCGGGGTCTCTACATCCCTCAGATAATGCATATATCTGTCGATAACCGTAGTCTCGAAGGTGGAATCATAATGTCCCTTTTCCTTTACCCTCGAATCAAATCCTCCGATGACCTTATCAAAGTCACCGTCTATCTGTGAATTAACAAGAGCTACCGTAAAACATCTCTTCTTGTTATTCTGCACGAAATAGAATATAAAGCATCCGATAACGACAACAGAAATAAGACCTACTATTATCTTCCATTTGTTGTAGGTCCAAAAATGGGCGAGAGATCTTATGAATCTCCCGCCCGTTGAAACTTCTTTTGATTCGACTGACGGAAGGGACTCTTCTTCTTCAAGTTCCTTGTCCGCCAGATATTCGACATAAGTTTTAGCTTCTTTTTTTACTTCATCCATTCTTTAATTGTAGAATAAATTCCGTCAGCGTCAAGTTTGTATTCCTTCATCATAGTCTTAGCATCAGCAGACTGACCGAATACGTCATTTACGCCTATTCTCTTCATCTTTGTAGGAAGTTCCTCAGAAAGGACCTCAGCTACGGCACTGCCGAGACCGCCGATAACGGAATGTTCTTCAAGAGTAATGACCTTGCCTGTCTTAGAAGCTGTCTTAAGGATAGCCTCCTTATCGATAGGCTTAATGGTGTGCATATTGATAACTTCACAGGAGATACCGTCTGCCTCGAGTTTTTCGGCAGCGATCAATGTCTCTGCTACCATAACGCCGTTAGCGATCAATGATACATCTGTACCTTCCTTCAATACCTGAGCCTTACCGATCTCGAACTTATAGCCCTCGTAATCATTGAATACAGGGACTGCAGCTCTGCCGAACCTCAGATAAACAGGTCCTACATAATCAAGAGCAGCCTTAACTGCAGCTTTTGCTTCGATATCATCGGAAGGAACGATAACCGTCATGCCCGGGATCGTTCTCATAAGGGAGAGATCTTCGAGACACTGGTGGGAAGCACCGTCTTCACCAACTGTGATACCTGCGTGCGTAGCACCGATCTTAACGTTGAGGTGAGGATAACCGATGGAGTTTCTTACCTGCTCAAAGTTTCTTCCTGCAGCAAACATTGCGAAGGAAGAGATGAAAGGGATCTTACCTGTTGTAGCAAGACCTGCGGCGATGCCTGTCATGTTAGCT
The DNA here is from genome assembly GCA_024691135.1 of Clostridiales bacterium. Lineage (GTDB taxonomy): Bacteria > Bacillota > Clostridia > Saccharofermentanales > Saccharofermentanaceae > Saccharofermentans. The sequence continues at coordinate 1,144 of JAILNZ010000110.1, read as the reverse complement.
TCTGCAATACCGCAGTCGATGTGTCTGTCAGGAAAAGCCTTCTTAAAAACGGATGTCTTTGTAGCGCCTGCGAGGTCAGCATCAAGAACAATAAGATCTTTGTAGGAAGCGCCGAGTTCTGCCAGAGCATTACCGTAGCTTTCTCTTGTAGCAATTTTCTTGTCACCTAACTTAATATTCATGATCAACCCTCCAAACTTGCGATAGCAGCATCAAGTTCCTTGACAGCCTGCTCGAATTCTTCATCGTTAGGAGCTTTACCATGCCAGCCGACCTGGTCTTCCATGAAGGAAACGCCCTTACCCTTTGTGGTCTTCATGATGATGGCAGTAGGCATTGTCGTGCAAGCCTCTGCCTTCTTGAATGCATCCCTGATCTGATCAAAGTCATGACCGTCGATCTCAACTACGTTGAAGTTGAAAGCCTTAAACTTGTCAGCGATAGGATATACGGAACAAACATCCTCAACACGACCGTCGATCTGAAGTCCGTTGTTATCAACGATAACAGTAAGGTTGTTGAGCTTGTGTGCACCTGCAAACATGGATGCTTCCCAGATCTGACCTTCCTGGATCTCACCGTCGCCACAGAGAGCATATACGCGGAAATCCTTGTTGTCGAGCTTTGCAGAAAGAGCCATACCGACAGCTACGGACAGACCCTGTCCCAAAGAACCGGAGCTCATATCGACACCCGGTGTCTCATTCATGCAAGGGTGACCCTGAAGTCTTGAACCGAACTTACGGAGAGTCGTGAGTTCCTCAACAGGGAAATAACCTCTGTTGGCAAGAGTGGAATAAAGACCCGGAGCCGTGTGACCCTTGGAGAGTACAAAGCGGTCTCTGTTTTCCATCTTCGGATTCTGTGGATCGATATTCATCTGCTCGAAGTAAAGGAATGTATACATATCAGCTGCAGACAAGGATCCGCCCGGATGACCGGACTTAGCACTGTGGACTGCCGTAACGATGCCCTTACGGACCTTGGCAGCCATGAGTTTCAATTCGTTATTGTTCATGGAAGTCCTCCTAATGTTATTAACGAAAGTAATTTTATCATAGAAGAGCCTTCCTAAATCAATAGGAAGGCTTCTCATTTTGAACAGATTTAATTATGCAAACGGGTTCTCGGAAGGATACTTGTC
>JAILNZ010000108.1 GCA_024691135.1 Clostridiales bacterium | reverse complement strand
GAGGTGCTTGGCAGGGCAGGTCTTATTAGTTGCCTTGATTACTACGATGAGCGCCACGCTTTGAAGTTAAGTTGAACCGCCGTATGCCGAACGGCACGTACGGTGGTGTGAGAGGGGGATTTAATTCCCCCTACTCGATTGCAGGAAATGGATTTGCGTAACCATGATATGAAATGTAGAATAATCCGGTATATGGATGTGTAGATATGAAATCAAACAAGTTTATGGCGCTGATCTCCGCGGTATTATGCGTTGCGGTCATGGGATCCGCTCTTACAGCATGTGACAGCGGGAAGAAGGAATCCAAGAAATCGAGATAAAAATCAAAATCTGAGAGAAGTTATGACGATGACTGTGATGTATTCTGGTGCTGTTACTATGAGTTTGAGAACGAAAAAGCGGCAAAGGTCTACTTCGACAGCCGGGTCAATGAAATCCTGTATGCTGAATTTGACGGCTGACAAAACCGTTATGATCCCGGTCTTATTGGCCGGGATCTTTTTATGCGCTTCTTTTTCGAAAAGGGACAAAAAACGTATTTACAAACATTTGTTCGCGTTTTATAATTAATCCACATAAACCGGAAAGGGGAAGGATCCGATGAACGGCATGATCAATGAGTTTTCGTACGACGGCACCATAGAGGGCTTTTTGACGGTCATGAAGCATTGCATAGACAGTAAGGTCATGCCCAGACGGATCAAGCCGGAATATAAGGTGACGGGTTCTTCCGATCACGGCAGGTTCATGTATATAAGATCGGACTATGAAGCGGCTGATAAGCTCTACAAGATGGTCGGGAGGAGATCGTCCGCTGAGGTCCAGCAGATGGTCGTGGATTTTTTCCTTACGGCGGTTCCCGATATGGAGATGGATCTGTTCATAATGATATGCAAGGCGATCAAGTACGGTGCGGTGATAGCGGAGGATTATCAGGACGAACTTATGAGGCGCGTCCAGTTTGCGATAAGGGACATGTACAGGGAAGCGGCATCCGTACTTCACGGGATGAGCGCGGTCACGATAGACGGCGTTTCTTTCTCGGTAATAAATCCCAGAAATAATGTCCTTCCCGTGATATTCAAGACTATATTGAGAAATGAAGCCTACGGCGACATATTAGTCTATGACAAGAGACATACACTCGTCCTGATACGGATGAATGAGACCGATGTGATACTTGATACCGGGCGTTTTCAGAATAACGAACTGAACTCGCCTTATGATCTTTACAGTAAGATGTGGACATATTTTAAGAGTGAAGATAACACGATATCGCATCAGGTGAGGAAGGAAAAGGCTGACGCTCTGTCCAAGCTCTGGTATATTGCCGTCTGAGAATATGATATTATCTAAGCATAAAAAGCTTAGTATATGAATCAGGGAAGCAGAGGTGTTTTGGGTTATGACCTCTTCCATTATCTTGACAGGGATGCCGGGATGCGGCAAATCAACTGTGGGCAAGGCACTCGCGAGAGAGCTTGCCGTGGACTTCTGCGACACTGACGACCTTATAGTAAGTAATTCGGGCGAGAGACTCCAGGATACGATCGATAACTGCGGACGGGATGCTTTTCTGGAACTCGAGAGGAAGACGATCCTCAGTTTTTCTCCTGAAGAACCGCTTGTAATATCAACCGGCGGAAGCGTCGTATTACATGAAGACGTTATGATGCACCTGAAGGAACTCGGCACGGTAGTCTTTCTGGATGCGGACCTCCCGCTTATCAGAAAACGGTTATGGAACCTCGATTCGAGAGGGATCATTTTTTCCGAAGGCAAGGAAGATATCCTTGAGGTGTACAGGGAAAGAGAACCTCTGTATTACAGATATTCCGACATAAGGATACATATTAATCACAGAAGGACAAATGATATCGTCCGCGAGATAATCAGAAGGACACAAAAACGCTGAAATTTATTGTCATAAAAGCTATGGTAATGTATAGTTTTATTGCAATAGTTCGGAGGTATTTTATGAAGAACAGGAAAGTATTATCTTTAATCAGTCTTTTAATCTGTATCATCATGCTTGCCCTGTCCTTCACGGCATGCAGCAGTCTTGCAAAGAGATCCGGTAAATCATCAAGGTCAAGAGGAAGATATGAAGACGATGATGACGAAGATGATGAAGATGAAGACGATGAAGATGACGAAGATGACGAAGATGAAGGCGATGAGGACGATGACGATTACTATGAAGGTGATGACGGATTCTCGGATTATTCCTCCATCGGTGCTTTTGAAATAGAAGAACAGGTCGTATATGACGGAAATGATATAAAGATCACCGCGACAGATGCTCTTTCAGACGCATATTCGCAGGGGATCGAGTTCCTTATCGAGAACAATACGGATTCGGATGTTGAATTTTACGTAGAGAGCTTATATGTAAATGACTGCTACATAAGTTCCTATCTTGATAACAACCGTGTCACTGCCGGAAGCAAGGCCTATTCCAGGATATATATCTATTATGACCAGCTCTATGAATACGGTATCAAGAGTATCGGTAACATAGATATCCTGATCGACGGATGGGACAGCGAGACATACAATAGTGTTATGTACGCGGATATCAACCTTAAGACCAACCTGAAGCCTGATAAGCCTAAGCTCGGAGGCGACATCCCGGTATATAACAAGGACGGGCTCACCATAAATGCATCATACGGTACGGATTACTACGGGACGAAGTCTATCATCCTATACTGTGAGAATAATTCGAAGAAAGATATCTACGTATCCGTGAGGTCTTTTGATATCAACGGATTTTCCATGGACGGTTATGTATGGCTCGATCTCAACGCCGGGAAATACGGCATAGGAACTATCTACATCTATGAATCGTCTCTTGATGCCAATCATATAGACGAGATAGAGGAGATAGTCTTCAGCCTGGATATACAGGATGCGTCAAATTATATGGATAGCGTAACTACCGACAAGATAACGATCGAAGTTGAATGATCAGAACTCCTCGTCATCTTCGCCGTCGTCCAAATGATCGCCTGCAAGTGAATCCCTTATGGCTTTCTGTGTACAGTTGATCTCGACCTGAACAGGTTCGGAGATCCAGTCCAGCTCATTTTTTGCATCAAATCTGTATCCAAATGAGATCTCGACTCCGGTCGGGAAAGTATCACCTGCGCTCTCGATGATCATCGGATTATTAAGGTCATAAGCAGTATCGATACTTTTTCCTGCAGGGACGGTAAACCTGATGGCGCTGTCGAGGTTGATCTCACCGAAGTTAAGGGTCGGGGTCATTATCCTCATATCCCTGTCGGACTTGTTTGTGGCAAATACTTCCAGGAGATTATATTCCGGCTCGTCGAGTATCTTAATTGAAACTATGACATCTTCATTTTCGGCTATGATGATACTGTCTTTAAGGAACGGCACGGCTGTTTCCCCGAAATAGTTGGATTTGAAGCTGATAAGATCGGTATCGGCATAAGTGGCGTTATACGAATTGGTAACGGTAAATGAGATATCAAAGGTCTGTGCCTCCGTAATGCCGAATGCCTCAAGATAAGCCGTACTGTAGATCACAAAATAAACATCGGCGGAATTTCCGGGAACGGTTACCGAGTCTTGAATATACCTGTATTCAAGACCGTTAACATAGAAACTGTCTGCAAAGAATGTCAGATCCTGGGAATAGTTATTTTCCAGCCAGAAGGCAACGGCGCACAGATCAGGTCCTTTGTCAGTCCTTATGATATCTTTTGCCGTTATCCTGACATTGTCCTTATCATAGATAACGGTCTCTTTGATCTTTATCTCGGGATGAAGATACTTATCGGGATCGTATGAGAGGACAGCTACAGCCGACGTATCAGACGGTTCGGTATAGGCATCGCTGTTTAATATGCTCTTGGTATACTGCTTCTTGAACAGACCCGAAAGATCATTTTTGGAGCATGATGAGAGCAAGAGAGCCAGAACCAAAGGGGCGACGATAAATACCTTCTTCATACTTTTCTCCTCCATTTCCCACTACAGTATACAAAAAACCGCCTTGTTGTCCAAGACGGTTTTAAATGATCAGTTGTTCGTATCGCGGATGACGTTACGCCGGATCTTTCCGCTTATCGTCTTAGGGAGTTCGTCCACGAATTCAACGACACGCGGGTATTTATATGGTGCCGTATTCGTCTTTACATACTGCTGAACTTCTTTCTTCAGTTCATCGCTCGGCTCGGCTTTACCCGGAACCAGCACGATCGTCGCCTTAACGACCTGACCTCTGACTCCTTCCGGATCAGGTGTCGCCGTTACGGCACACTCGAGTACATAAGGAAGTTCCATTATAACGCTCTCGATCTCGAAAGGTCCGATGCGGTAACCGGAGGACTTGATAACGTCGTCGACACGGCCTACGTACCAGATGTAGCCCTCTTCATCCATCCATGCGGTGTCGCCCGTATGGTAATAGCCGTCGTGCCATGCTTCATCTGTCTTTGCCTGATCCCTGTAGTAACCCAGATAGAGACCGCAAGGTATCTTATTAGTCGTCTTGACGCAGATCTCACCCGTAACACCCGGCTTACATTCCTTACCTTCCTCATCAAGGATGTGGATGTCGTAATAAGGATTAGCCTTACCCATGGAACCGAGCCTTATGGAAGATCCGACGAGGTTACCGATCGCGAGCGTCGTCTCTGTCTGGCCGAAGCCCTCCATGAGACGTATGCCCGTTGCTTTCATGAACTGGTTGAATACCTCAGGGTTCAGCGCCTCACCTGCAACCGTGGCATACTTGAGGGAAGACAGGTCATATTTTGAGAGGTCTTCCTTAACAAGGAACCTGTACATCGTCGGCGGAGCGCAGAAAGTCGTTATGTTGTACTTGGCAAACATCGGAAGGATCTCGTTTGCGTGGAACTTATCGAAGTCGAACGTGAAAGTCGGAGCTTCGCAGAGCCACTGTCCGTAGAGCTTACCCCACAGAGCCTTACCCCAGCCGGTATCAGAGATCGTGAAGTGAAGTCCGTTAGGGTCAACGTTATGCCAGAACTTGGCCGTTACATAGTGACCGAGTGCATATTTATACGAATGGCAGGCGATCTTCGGGTATCCCGTCGTACCGGAAGTAAAGAACATGACCATAGGATCATTTCCGCACGGCGTCTCTGAAGTCCTCTCGAAAACGTCGCTGGCTCCTTCGAATTCGGCATTGAAATCGTGCCATCCGTCGCGGCAGCCGTTGACCATAACGAGTGTTATGTCCATTCCGCTCTTGTCGGCGGCAGCCTTTGCTTCTTCTGCAACATCGCCGTCAGCAGTACAGAGGATAGCCTTAACGCCCGCTGCCTTATAGCGGTAGTCAAAGTCGTGCTCCTTCAAAAGGTTTGTGGCAGGGATAGCGATGGCACCCAGCTTATGGAGAGCCAGCATCGAGAACCAGAACTGATAATGTCTCTTCAGAACGAGCATTACCCTGTCGCCCTTTTTGATACCGAGGCTCGAGAGATAGTTGGCCGTCTTATTGGAATACTTCTTCATCTCTTCAAAAGTATACTTATGATCTGTCACGCCGTCTTTTGCGACCCATACCATGGCAACCTTATTCGGGTCTTTGTCCGCTATGCCGTCAACGAGGTCGAAGGCGAAGTTGAACCTGTCGCATTCTCTCGTGAACTCGACATTCTTCAAAAGACCGTTCTCGTCGAATTCATCAACAACGAACTTCTTATAGACCGGATCTTTGAGATCCGCAAGGTCAGTATTGGATATTGCATTAGTAACATACTCTGTCTTGAACGGAACTTCCTTAACGTTGCCGTATTCGGCATTGAGGATGATCGCATAGAATTCGCAGTCCTCACCGCCCAGAGCATATTCGTTATGCGGCTGGTTGCTGTTGAAGATGATGCTGTCACCCGGATAAAGGATCTCGGCATGGTCTCCGACCTGGACCTTCAATGTTCCTCTAATGACGATATTAAGTTCCTGTCCTTCATGACTTACGAGCTCATACGGAGGATTCAATGCCTCCTCGGAATAAGGGATCACTACCCTGAACGGTTCGCAGAGCTTGTTCTTGAAGTTGTTACAAAGCCTTCTGTATTCAAAGCCTGCTCTTCTGGCGATAGCGACACCCTCACCTTTTCTCGTAACTTCGAATTCGGTAAGCGAAGCCGACTGACCTTCGAGAAGGTCGTTGATCTCAACGCCTGCGAGATTAGCTACCTTATATACGAAGGTGAAGCTGAAGTCATCAACGCCTTCTTCGTAGCGGATGTACTGTGCTTCGGAGACATCGACCCTGGATGCCATCTCCGCCGTGGTAAGTCCCATATCGAGCCTTACGCCTTTGATCCTGTCCGCGATCTCATTGATCTTCTGTTCAAGATTCACGCTGCTGTTTGTCATGTTTTCCTCCTTTTCTAAACCTTTAAGCGGGCAGAGGAGTTTTTCGGAAATAAAAAAACGCCCCAAAGTCCTGCAGGACATTGAGACGGGAAATCCGCGGTACCACTCAACTTGCGAAGATAAACTTCACCACTTATAGGTTCAAACAAACCTCTTGCCTTAACGCGGCTGCCTTCGGACACAGTCTACTCGAATTTTGACATTCATTCGGTGTGTCAGCTCGGGAGCGATAGTCAGTTGGTATGCGGTAATGTCGACTCTCAGCGCTTATCGACTCTCTGTGTTTACCTCAAGACCGGACCTTCTCCGTCACAGCTTTTTGATATACGTTGGTAGAATACTCCACGTTTTAAGCGTTGTCAACAGGTTTGGAGATGTTATTTTGAGCAAAATATTATTAATTTTATGACAAAATATTGCTACTTAACAGATTGTTTACATATAAAGCAGAAAAATGAAATTTGTTCACATAATCTCCTAAAAACATTAAGAGTAATCGGCAAGAATAGTGGAAAACAGGCAGATATAAGCAATTGGGAGGAAAAGGTTATGACTAAGCAGTATTTGATAACAGGAGCGACAAGTTCGCTTGGAGTATATCTGGTAAAGATGCTCCTGGAGCAGGGAGAACATGTGAGGATCCTTGCAGACACGGATGTTGACTGTTCATGTTTTGACGGAACAGATGTAGAGATCTTCCGCGGTGAGACTTTCCACAAGGACACGATGAAGGAATTCTTTACGCTTGACAATCCGAGAGAATGCATCTTTATCCACGCCGAAGAACAGGTATCGATCTCACAGGGCAAGAATCTTCTTATGAGGAGGATCAATGTGTCTGGTGCCGTAAACGTAACGGATATGTGCATCAAGCACAAGATAGGAAGACTTGTTTATCTGAGTTCGGCCTACGCTCTTCCTGTTAAAGGTGAACAATATGTATCGGGAAGGGAGTTCCACTTTGACAGAAACCTTGTTGAAGGTGATTATGCCCAGACGAAAGCGGAAGCATCCGCTTACATCATGGAGAAGGTTAGTCTGAACAGGTACGATGCAGTCCTTGTTCTTCCGACTTTTATGATCGGACCGGGCACACCGAAGGATTCTGATATAGGCAAGGTGCTGAACAGCTATCTTAATAAGGAAGTGGCTCCGGTAAACGGCGGACATGTATTTGTCGACGTCAGGGATGTTGCGGCAGGGATAATCGCAGCAGCAGAGAAGGGTACCATGGGTGCCGGCTATATTCTTACAGGGGAATACAGATCAACTGTGGAATTTCTCAATGATGTGTGCGAAGCGGCAGGTGTCGAGCACGACGGCAAGATGTTCCCGGACTGGCTTCTCAAGAAGTCGGTCGCAAGATTCGTCGATGCATATTACAAGCTCACGCATAAGACCAATCCGAAGGACGTCTATGCGGTATTCACAACATCATCGGATGCGAGATACGAGACAGACGGATCAGATGAAGTTATGGCAGGTGCAGGAGGTATCAGTATCAAAGACTCGATAAAAGATACGGTTACCTGGGTCAATGGTACCGGTGCATAACAGGACAGCTTAAAAAAGGGCATCCGCAAGTGGATCTCACTTACGGGTGCCCTCTTTTTTGCCTGAAATAATGATCCTTATCAGATCCCGAAAAGAGCTTTGACCTCGTCCCTGTTAACTTTTGAACCGATGATGCAGAGCTTGCCCGTAACGTCGGATATGCCGTTCCTGACATTCTTTTCGCCCGGAACATAATCGAAGTGGATCCACTTTCCGTCTTCTCCCGCGACGATGCCCTTGGCGCGGAGGACCGTTCCGAACCTGTCATCATCATCGAGCTCATCGAGTGCATTCTCCAATCCTTCGATCGTAAATGCCTTTGTCGTCTCAAAACCGATGCTGTCGAAAACCTCATCAGCGTGGTGGTGATGGTGCTCGTGGTCATGGTCATGATCGTGGCAGCCGCAGGTGCATTCCTCGTCGTGATCGTGATGGTGGTGATGGTGCTCGTGGTCATGGTAGTGATCGTGGCATCCGCATTCGCATTCTTCGTCATGATCGTGGTGGTGGTGATGATGTTCATGTTCCTCATGGAGGAGTTCCTCGGCCATGGCACCTGCGGTATTGCTGTTGATCATGGCATCAAAGATCTGCTTGCCGTCGAGCTGATCCCACGGTGTGGTGATGACGGTAGCCGTCTTGTTGATGCCGCGGATAAGTTCCATAGCTTCGTCGATCTTGGCCTGCTTCGTGCTCTGGGTCCTGGAGAGGACGATGGTGGAAGCGTGCTCGATCTGGTTTTCGTAGAATTCCTTGAAGTTCTTGAGATAGATCTTGAACTTGGATACGTCAGCAACCGTAGTAGCCGATGAGATCTCGGTTCCTTCGCATCTTTCCACTGCGGCATAGACGTCAGAGAGCTTGCCGACTCCCGAAGGTTCTATGAGGATCCTGTCCGGGGCGTATGTCGAGATAACCTCTGCGAGTGCCTTTCCGAAGTCGCCCACAAGGCTGCAGCAGATACAGCCTGAGTTCATCTCGGTAACCTTGATGCCCGCATCTTTAAGAAAGCCGCCGTCGATGCCGATCTGACCGAATTCGTTTTCGATAAGGACGATCTTCTGACCGGTATAGACTTCAGAAAGAAGCTTCTTGATGAGTGTAGTCTTGCCGGCACCCAAAAAACCGGAAAAAATATCTACTTTTGTCATATTATCATCTCCTAAAATTATTATCCGAAGTATATGATATCGTTCTCTGGAGCGCCCGTTACGACGTAGTCATCGACTACGATGCAGGGGACTGCCATCTTCTTGCCCTGGGATTCGTCCTCGTAGTAACGGACCTGACCTGTTACCTTGAGCCATTCGCCCGCAGGGAAGTTGGAACCGTAGTTAAGGAAGCACAGAAGATTGATCTGTCCGATATCGTCCGAGCAGCATGTATATGCCCTTCTCGAGAGTGCGAATGCCCGGCCTCTTATCTCCCTGAATATGAGAGCCTTTCCTATCAAAGTCACGCGCTTGCCGTTATAACGCTTTACGTTATCGAGAGCATCGGTATAGAACAGTCCGTAGTTCTCGTCCGTTATGACGCACGGATCGTCATCAAGGTTATAGGGGAGGTGGTCTTCGATGTTTATGACCGTATTATCCTCATCAAGGAAGTTAACGCTGATGCCCGGGTTAACGCTCTTGACCGTGGATCTGAGCCTCGGGATGTTGTCGCCTTCCTTGGAGACCCGGTTGAAGATGACCGTATCCGCATATCTGAAGTAGTCCGCGAAAAGGGACTGCATGTTCTTAAAGTATTCCGTATAAGTGGAAGCATCGATAACGACGATGGAAGCAGCCAGAGCCCATCTCTCCGGAACATCACACTTCTCGAAAAACTCGGACGGTGATACGGATCCGTTCCACTCGATGAAGATGATATCAGGCTTATACTTCTTCTCGATATCATTCGTGAAATCACCGTTCATGTCATCGGTATCGCAGGTGATGACCACAGGGTCTGCATTAGGGTAATTGTCCTTGATATATTCCTCTTCGCCCTCTTCAGTCGCGATGATGACGATCCTGGAGTCCCTGAATCGTTCGCCGTCAGTCCATGAACATATGACGGAAGTCTTTCCGCTGTCCAAAAAACCGGTGAAAAAGTAAACCAAACAGTCTTCCATAAATAACCTCGCTATCAAAACATTCATATTTTCTATCTAAAGGGGCTTAAATTCAAGTACCGTAACATGAAAAAAAGAGTGATGCCAAAGCATGATAATTGGTTATAATGCTATTAGATTATTATGAGGCGTAAATATGAAAAGGATCGTAGAAGTTGAACGACTTGCGATAAAGAATATAGGTAAGATATGCTCCTGGGAGATCTATCATCTCGACGTTCTCCACGAGAAGCTCTATACACCCGTATTTGACAAGCTGATGGTCTTTGTCACGGCTACGGGCAACATGGGAACCGTATGGATAATAGCGGCGCTCCTTATGATGCTCATCGAGCCCAGTCTCAAGGACGGTTATACCATGCTCATAGCCCTGATGCTGTGCATCATGATAGGAAATATCATCATCAAGAACATCGTCAGAAGACAAAGACCGTTCTTCCACAAGGACTATAAGCTCCTCATTAAGCAGCCCAGGGACTATTCATTCCCGTCAGGGCACACTTTAAGTTCATTCGCTGCCGCGACAGTTATCTTTCTCACCAATCCCTACTGCGGGATCGTCGCCTACATCTATGCGGCTCTGATCGCTCTGTCGAGGCTCTATCTCAGAGTGCACTTCTTCACCGATGTCGGTTTTTCCATGGTATTCGGCATCGTACTCGGCTTTTTCGCAAACGTAATAATGAAGACAGGGATCATGGATTTCCTTCCGAAAGTGCACTAGTCATATGGGTATTGTAAATATCGGTAAGATCAGGATCGAAGACCCGCTGATCCTTGCTCCGATGGCAGGGACCACTACTCCGGCGTTCAGATCCATATGCCACGGATTCGGCTCGAGCTATCAGCCGACGGAGCTCGTGAGCGCCAGATCGATCCTCTATTCGGGGATCGACAAGAGCTACTGTTATCTCATGATCGACAGGGAAGCGGAGGGGATCACCTGCATCCAGCTGTTCGGGAACGAACCTTCCGACTTCGAATATGCCATCGGGAGGATCTGCGAAGACGAGAGGCTTTCCTTCGTCGACATAATAGACATCAACATGGGATGCCCCGTCCAGAAGGTCGTGAAGACGGGAGCGGGGTCGGCCCTGATGAGAGATCCGGTCCTGGCCGAGAAGATACTTAAGGCATCCCTTAAGGTATGTGACAGCTATGGTAAGGAACTCACTGTCAAGACGAGGATCGGCTATGATGCGGAAGACAGCAGGAACGGCAAGGCCGAGGACTTCATAAGGCGGATAAGCCAGACGGGAGTCAAGGCTGTCGCGGTCCACGGAAGGACAAGGGATCAGATGTATCACGGAAATGCCGATATCGATGCTCTTCAGAGGATGAAGAAGGCGTCGGAGGACGGCAATATCCCCTTTATCGCAAACGGCGACATAAAAGATACGGAAAGTGCCCGTAAGATGCTTAAGGAGACCGGCGCCGACGGTCTTATGATAGGACGCGCCGCGCAGGGAAATCCGTGGATATTCAGGGAACTTAAGGATGTGTACAAAGAAAAGGACGGCATTTGTGGTAAGATCACATTTGAGGAACGTAAGGAGATGCTCTTAAGGGAACTTTCTCTTACCATGAAGTACAAGGATGAGAATATCGCCGTAAGGGAGATGAGACCGTCCATGATGGCCTATATCAAGGGGATGCCGGGTGCATCCGAGCTTAAGGTGAAGTTATGTTCCGCACTGACCTACGATGAAGTAAAGGAGATCTTATGAACAGTCTGGCGTATATATCGGGATATGCATTAACTCTCGGATTTTTTATATTCGGATTCCTGATCTGTTTTTGGGGCTATAAGCTCTTCAAACTGTCAGTTACCGTGGCGGGAGTCATCCTGGGTTTCATGACGGGAAGATTCATCCTGGAACTTCTGCTTCAGTACGCGGGCTACGTTTCCCCTAAGGCGGTTAGTATCATGATACCGCTCCTTTTCGCGCTGGTGCTGGGTGTTTTGGCCTTTTCGTTCTACAGGAAGGCGTTCATATTCGTTGTCGCAGCCGTTGTTGCAAGAGCACTCTATCTGAGTATCGCACAGACTTCTTTTTCGCAGAAGACGGGGACTTTTGAAGACCTGATCGTGATGGTTATATGCGGTATCGTGGGAATTGCCGCGGGAATAGGATGTTTCCTTATCCAGAAGGGTGCCATCATCGTTATGTCGGGATTCGGCGGAGCATCACTTATCAAGGCTGCCGTATTGCCTTATCTGACAGGTCTGTCCTTTGTGACCGAAGCGGCAACATTTATTACTGAGAAACTCTTCGCAGCTCACATGACTCCGAGTTATGCGACCGGCGGACTGATCATACTGATCTTTACGATCGCAGGCATTATCGTGCAGGCAAAACAGAAAACATAATCAAATTTTTATGCGATTTAAGCCCCTGAAATACAGGGAATGTCACATTTTTTTCCTTCAAATGACAGCATTTTGATAACAAATGCTGAAATGTATCAAAATTTCTATAAATTGTTCTTTGAGTGTAGAAAATCCGAAACTGTTGTGATATTATCCTTGCAAAAGAAAACACATGGTATCGATTTATTAACTAAGACAATTTACTTCTATGTATCTATCCCTTATTCCATGTTATAGGCATCTCGAAGATATTCGGGATGCTTATAATCGTTAAGGGATATTTTTACGGATTTACGCAGTTTACGATAACACCGTCAAGGAATGACTCCAGGTTCTTCGCAGCTTCATCAATGAGGCGTTTTCTGGTCTCTTTCGGAGCCCATGCGATATGGGGCGTGATGACCACGTTAATCTCATCTTTAAGGCTCAGAAGAGGATCGTCGGGCAACATCGGTTCTCTGGTGATAACATCCGCGCCGTAACCTCGGATCTTACCTTCCTTCAGTGCTTTTGCGAGATCCTTGCTGTTGACGATCGGACCTCTCGCCGTATTTATGATCAGGACATTATCCTTAAGCTTATCAAACATGTCTCCGGACAGGAGATTCTCGGTATCGGAAGTAAGAGGGCAGTGGAAAGTAATGACATCCGCTAGGGGGAATGCTCTGTCTATAGACATGCAGGGATAGACCTTGCCGTCTATCTCGACCGAGTCCTGCTCCTTATGAGGGACGCCTATGACGTTCATGCCGAGGGCATTAAGGATCGTGCAGACACGTCGTCCGATCTTGCCAAGTCCCACTACCGCGCAGGTCTTGCCCGCAAGTTCAGTGAGCGGAGCGAGGGTATAGCAGAACTGGGGAGATCTGACCCAGTCGCCGTTAAAGACTGATGCCGTGTGCATTCCGACCCTGTTCGTAAGTTCGAGAAGGAGAGATACGGCCATCTGGGCAGTAGCATATGTCGCGTATTCGGGAACGTTGGTAACGCAGACACCGTGGGCCTTGGCAGCCTCGAGATCCACTACGTTATATCCGGTCGCGAGGACTCCTATGTACTTGAGCTTCGGAAGGCTGTCGAATGACTCCTTCGTGAAAACGGTCTTGTTCGTAAGAAGGATCTCGGAATCCTTCGCCCTTTCTATCAGCTGATCATTTGAGGTGACATCGTAGCAGGTGACTTCGCCGAATCTTTCAAATGCTTCCCAGGAAAGATCGCCCGGGTTTGCGGCTGAAGCATCCAAAACAGTTATTTTCATAAAAATCTCCTTGTGTTATTCTCTAATAATGTAAATTATAACAGTCAGAAAAAAATATTATCAATATGCAACAGACTGATGAAACAAATCGTCTATAAGTCGACCGATAGATACGGAGGACATAAAGAAATGCGCAGGATCAAGGCTTTTTCGATAGTTTTGGCGTGTGTGATCACGCTGGGATCATTTTCTGCCTGCGCAAAATCAAGTGCCGGACCCGAGACTGAGGTCGATGACAGGAACATAGGTGTCGTTGAGACTTCAGCGGCGGGGGAAGAAAGAGAGCAGATACTTTGTGGTTCCCTGGGAAACTTCATGGCGCTCAAGAGCGTTTTTTCACAGACAGTACATCCGGTCTTCGAAGGATACTTCGATACGGATGCCGATTACATCCCCTGTATCGAGAATAACGGATATATCTACCTGCAAAACAGGGTAGGCGGTTCCCAGTATGATTACAATTATTATGATTCCGTCGAGATAATCGACGAAGAGACGATGTCTATCATCAAGGAGATACCGATCGGAGATCCGGGCAATGTTACGAAGATCAAGTTCTTCGTTCTGGGCGGTAAGGCGTATGTGATCGAGTTTGACTCCTATAATGGAGTAGCTGCGGTCTGGTCTTTTGACGAAAACTTTGATCTTGTTTTCGAAGAGGATCTTAAAGAACTGATCTCCGGGGAATTGTCTGTCCCTGAAAATACAGACAGCGCCGGAACCTATCTTACAAATATATACAGTTATCAGAATGGAGCGGTGTTTTCGATCTCACAGATCGACTACTGGGGAGAAACACTCTTTAATGAACTCGTTTTCATAGAAGATAGCGGAGATGTACATTATGTGCAGATACCGAGCTTTAAGACGTCGGGTGATTCCCTGATCTCGGGATTTTCATACGGAAATGACTATTATGCCGTCAAGTCGATCTACCAGTACTTCGTCGTTGATATAAATAACTACACCACGGCAAATGTCCAGATCCCGTATGATGTCCTTGCAAGCCACAACATAACGACAGGCGAGGACGGCAACTACCTGGTAAATACGCTCGAAGGCTTTTATGAGGTAAATCCCGATACGAAGGAAGTATACGAGCTCATCGATTACAATACGGTACTCGGAAACACGACGGTACTCTACGACAGCCATTTCCTTTTCGAAAAGGACGGGGAATACTGGTTCAGCTGTACTCTCTTCCCTGAAGGATATAACAGGTTTACGGATAAATATGATATGGATTCCCGTATCTTCAAGGTTACGCCGTGCGAAAACCCTTATCCGGACAAGGTGGTCGTAAATCTCGCTTCTTCCGTATCGGATATAGATATGATAAGGACCCTTAAGGAGTACAACAGCTCGGACGGCGCATACTATGTGACTTACCGCCTGCTCGACGGTTCGACGCCTTCATATGATTCCGTGATCCAGAATACCGATGCACGCTATTATTATGCGGATGATCCGGAAAGCTATATCAAATACTACTACAGCCTCGCCATGAGCGAGAAAGCCAAGCTCGAGATCTTAAAGAGGAGTAATGACATAGATATCGCTTACGGATTCGGTCTTAACAGCGCTTTCGACAACGGCGGCCTCATGGCGGATCTGAGCGGATTCGTCGACGCGGACGATACGATCGATGATGACACGTTCTTCATGAACCTGATCGAAGCTAAGAAAGACAGTTCAGGAAGCCTTTATACGATGCCTCTGGCGGTCGAGATTAATGCTTTCTCTGCTCCGGATGATTCCTCTTACGGATTAAGCTACAAGGATTATACAAATTCCGAAGGCGGGATCACTTTTGATGATTATAACGATCTTGTATATGAGAACAGTATCTCATTTGATCCTGTCTGCTTCTCGTCGCGTCCGTATGAGACCTTGCCTGAACTTATAAGTAATGAACCGGATAAGTTCTATGACCTGTCGACGGGAGAGCCTGTATTCGACAAAGCGGAATTCCTCAGGCTCGTTGAATTCGTCGAGGCTCATTCCACCGAATACCTGGCGGTCTACGGCGACTATTCCGTCGATGATGTCATTGTCTTCGATTACACGAACTGCAAGAGCATACTGGATCTCTTCTTTATGAGTTACGACCCGGATACCGATCAAAACTCGCCCGTATTCGTGAATTATTACGGATTGCCTTCAAGCGACGGCCGGGGACTCTCAGCTGACATGACGTCATGCGTATCCATACTGAACTCGTCCTGCGAAAAGGACGGAGCATGGGATTTTATAAGATTCCTTATGGGAAACATGGCCGTCAATACGTATAACGGTGACGGATTCATGGTGAACAGGAGCCTTAACAGAAAAGTACAGACCTCGCTTCTGTCGAACTTTTTCTCATATTATTACTATGAGTCGAACTATACTGCTGATAACGGTAAGGTCCTCGACAATATGTCATCGACCCTGGAGAATGTCGACAGATTCAGGAGCAGGGACGACATCATGATATATACGTATATATCTTTTTATGTAAAATACTATCAGGGTAGTTTAACAAGGGACGATCTTGCATTAAATGTCGAAAAGGCATTGAACGAGACTTCCTCCGGAATATACAACAATCTGAATCAATCATAATCTTTTAGAAAAGGAGAAAAAGAAATGAACAGACTTAAGATCGCATCATTGGGACTTTCCTTGATGATGCTCGGAACCTCCGTCCTTGTATTCGGCGGATGCTCCAAGAAGACGAACAAAGTAGAGATCATATCCAAGGATTCCACCTGGTATGATTCCAAAGAGGTGATCTTTGAAGCACCTGAAAAGCTGGGCGACGATACGTACGGATATGTCTATCAGTACAGTATCGTAAATGACGAGGTAGTAACCTGCTACGAGATCTACGATGAGACTACATACGAATCAAAGACGTATCTTGTTGAATATGATCTTGAAGGTAACATCCTGTCCAAGATTGATACTTCCAAGCTGATAAAGACACCGTCCAAGGAGTCCTATACCAATATCAACCAGATATTCGCCTCAAAAGACGGATTCAAGGCGATCGTAAACGTCACCGAATATACTCCCATGGATTACAAATCCACAGATTATCTCTATGACAGCAAGACTCAGAAGTGCGAGAACTTTAAGCCGTTCTCGAAGATAATGGGTGAAGAGAATAACACTTATATCGAATATGCATTCGAGAGGGATAACGGGGATTATGTCTTCCTTGCATCCACATATGACTGGGAGCGCGGAACTAACGAATCAAATCTCATAATATGTGACGATAATGATGTCAAGAAGACAGAAGATATGAAGGAACTCGTTAATAATGAGGACTTCGATTACTTCTCGTCTGCTACGCTTACCGGTAACATCCTCAGTGTTTACTACAACTGCCAGGGTGAGTCTGCAACTTACCTCGCTGAGATCAATCTCGATACAAAAGAAGTAACCACGAGTGAAGTTAAGACAAGCTACAACACATCGGTAGCAGATGACGGTAATAGCTACTATGTAACTCCTGAAGGCGTATTTGAAGTATCCGATGCTTCAGACGACGACGAAAAGACACCTGTTATCTCCTTTGATGATTGTAATATCATGAGAGGCAGCTTATGGGGAATGAGAGTTGCCCATATCGATGAAGAGGGATGCGTTATCCTTGGCGATGCGTATGACGAAGACAAGGGCAGTTACATCAAGTCACTCATTCTTACCAAAGCAGACGAGAACCCGAATGCAGGCAAGAAGGTCATAAATGTAGGTTATCTCGGTTATGTCAGTGACATGGTCTACGAAGCTATCTATGATTTCAACGATACTAACGAGAAGAACTTCATCAGGTTCACGGATAAATACTCCAGTGAGGATGGTTTCGACGGTGATTTCTACGAAAACGGCGAATTCAGCGAAGAAAAGTATCTGGAAGCTATGAATGATTACTATGCGGAGATGATCGATTCATTGTCCATAGACCTCATCTCGGGTGATGCTCCTGATATCATCCTTAACTGCAACCAGTATAACCAGATCAAGACAGACAAGTATCTTGAGGATCTCCTCCCTTATATCGAGAAGGATTTCTCGGAAGATGATTTCTTCGTTAATGTAGTAGATTCGTGTAAGACAGGCAAAAACCTGTTCTGCATGCCGATCACATTCAATGCGTACGGACTGCTCTGCGATTCCAAGAAGGCAGGAGACAAAGACGGCTTTACATTTGACGAATATCTGAAGTTCGTTGATAAGGAATTGAACGGAAACGATCCGCTTGCAATGTACTCAACAAGAGCGCTTTACTTTGAGCAACTCTACGAAGCAATGTCCGATCTGTTCTATGATGAGAACGGAAAGGTATCTTTCCAGAACGAAGATTTCTATGCTCTTGCAGAATACTGTAAGGAACATGTTCCTGAAAAAGGACAGGAATACGGCGATGATTATTACACGGTCGATATCGGATATGACGACTGCGAGGGATATTATTCTGTAGCGAATACTACTTCCCTTAATTCCATCCAGTGGTTTGTCAACGATGCTTACGAAAAGGGAAAGCTTACGAAGTCTCTTTACGGTCTCCCTTCTTCTGACGGAAGAGGTCCGATAATCAACGTTGAGGTCTCCGCATCCATCTCCTCAATGTCCGGTAACAAGGACGGATCATGGGAGTTCATCAAGACGCTCCTTTCCGATGATATCCAGGAGAAGTGCTGTTCCGATTACTACACAAACGGTGTCAACATCGAGGCATGCAGGGACGGAAGCCTTGACATCATCAGGGACCTTAACAAAGATAACGAGAGAATGGCAAAGATGGATCCGATGTATGCCGAGTACTACCCGACATATGACGAGAGCTGTGTAGATGAATATATCGATATCCTCTCATCTGCTTCGACATATAACGGTTCTGACCCTGCGATCTACAAGATCGTAAGCGAAGAGATCCAGGCATACTTTGCAGGTCAGAAATCCATAGAGGAAGTAACCGAGACTATGGAAAACAGAGCAAAGACCGTCATGGACGAGCGCGGATAAACAACAGGTTATCTCTGAAAAACTAACGGAGGGCTGCCACGGCAGCCCTCTTTTTCGTTACGGATCAAATGGTGATATAATTACGGCGATGGAAAGAACTGACAGCAAGCGTGAATACGGGATCGACCTTCTGAGGATAGTCGCTATGATCTTCATAGTGACTCTTCACGTGCTCGCACAGGGAGGGATCACTTCCGTTCCTGACAGGGATTTTTACAAGGCATTCGTATCCCAGTATCTGTATGACTTCGTCGTGTGCGGCGTGAACGTCTTTGCTCTTATTAGCGGATATGTCTGCTATACCGACAAAAGGAGGAGATTTCATCTCTCAAGGCTTGTCCTTCTTTGGCTTCAGGTCGTCTTTGTAATGCTCCTTGAGACGTTCCTGGCGTGGATATTTGATCCGACGCATGTCTCCGGCAGGCTGTTCCTTCGATCCCTTCTTCCGTTGACATTTGATACCAGCTGGTACTTTACGGGATACAGCATCATGTTCTTCTTTATCCCGCTGATGAATGATCTTGTCAGAAAGACGGAGGAAACTGTCCTTAAGCGCATTTTATTCGTGATCCCGCTTTTCTGTCTCATCTGGTCGATCGGCGGAGCAGTTCCGGGCAGGAACCTCATCACTTATATCAAGCTCGGAACGGATCTGAATCACGGGTATTCCTTTGTCTGGCTCTGCGTCCTGTTCATAATCGGAGCTTCGATCAAAAAATGCGGGATAGGAAAGATGATACAAAGGCCCTTCCTCTTTATCTCATCCGGCATCATAGTCATCGCCTTGAACTCGGCTCTTTATGCCTATCAGTATTACGGCGGCCCGAAAGCTTTCGAAGGCTCGGTCTTCCTCGACTATCTGGCGCCGAATATACTCATCGTCTCGATGATCATGCTTATCGTTTTTTCGAATATTGAGATTAAGGAAGGCTCGCTGTTCCAAAAGGCGGTCTCATTTGCCGCGCCGTCGATGTTTACGATATATATCGTTCATACGCACGATTACTTCTGGTATCAGATCTTAAACGGTCTTTTCGCGCCTGTCATGCGAAAGAACATATTCGTGATATCAGGCTTTGTAGCCCTCTTCATCATAGTGCTCTTCGTTTCCGTGATATTGCTCGATAAGTTAAGGCAGATGCTCTTTAAGCTCCTCCGTCTCGAAAAGCTCATTGATCATATAATTTCCGCAATTGAAAAGTTTTTCCGCCGGCTCTCCGGAAAGCTCATCAAAAAGGAGGATTAAGCTTCCTCCTCTTTCTTCGGGGCTTCGACAGCGATATAGACATCAAGGTTATCCTTGAAAGTCTGGTTATAAAGGTGAGGCGAAAGTATCGCTCTTACCGTCGAGAATATGATCTTGATATCCTGAAGTATGGAATAGTTCTTGATATAGAGAAGGTCGTACCTGAGCTTATCCTGCGGGGTCGTGTCATAGTTTCCCGCAACCTGCGCAAGACCAGTGATACCTGCCTTAACGGCGAATCTCTGGGAATATCCCGGTATCTCCTTTTCAAAGTTAGAAACGAATTCCGGACGCTCGGATCTCGGGCCTACGACGCTCATGTCGCCCGCCAGTACATTGAAGAACTGCGGGAGCTCGTCGATCTTCGTCCTTCTTAAGATCCTTCCGAATTTTGTAACACGCGGGTCATCCTTACCTGAGATGACCGCACCCGTCGCTGACTCGGCATTTACGATCATAGTCCTGAACTTGATGATGTTAAACGGCTTATTATCGATAGTAAGCCTTTCCTGCTTGAAAAATACCGGACCTTTATCCGTACACTTGATTCCTATCACTGCAAAGAGCATGAGAGGCGAAGTGAGGATGATGGCAAGTATCGAGAAAACGATGTCAAATGTCCTCTTGATGAGCCTTTGCTCAAACGACAGAGCCATACGGTCAAGAAGGAATACCATGAGATCGTTGAGGTTGATGAGCCTGGATCTGTAAAGGCTGATCTCATAGAACTGAGGTACGACATAAGCAACGGTCCTTTGCTTGGCGCAAAGAAGGATTATCTCGGATTTGGCATCCTCAGGGACGTCCGGGCATATGAATATCTCGGCCTGACGCCTGATCGCCGCTCTTATCGCCAGACGGTCCTGATACTTGATAGGCTCGCTCAGGTTGAGGTCGAGGCTCTTGAGGGAAGGGTTGATCTTCTCGGTTACGAGCTGGATCGTGTGATCGCTCGCGCCGATTATGACAAGTTCGCCCTTCTCATAGAGTTTGTGGCTTATTATGCTGCACATCATCTCCCAGATAAATACATATATGATGAGGATGATGTAACTGAGCAAGATAACGCTTCGAGGGAAGGCTCTCTGCACCGTAAGGTCCTTTGCGGAAAGTGTTACGAGGGTCAGGACCGTACTGAACGTAAGTGACTGGGATACTACATCTATATTCTTCTTCCTGAAAAATCTCGGCATCGACAGGATGTCGGCCAGGATGAGGGAAGCTATGGTGATTATAGGGATCAAATTGAGATAAGCTTCGAAGTTCATCTCAGGGGTGGAAACGAAGTTCTTACCCAATACGATATAGAAACTCGTGACATAAGCCATATGTACTACTACGGCCAGTCCCAGAAGAAACAATATCTTAAAGAGATGAGGAATAGTAAAAAACTTCCTGTTCATAACCTTCTCCAAAGCGAAATATAACACAATGCATTATATAGCATAAAGAAGAAAGTAACAACCAAGAGGGAACCGTCATCTAATGATAAATTTGTCCAAACAATGGTGTCCGACTTGCAGTTTTTTTGAACAAAAAAATGGTCATAAAAACTTGAAACTGACATGGCACTCTAGTAAAGTTATATATGTTGTTCAGACATTATATTTTTAATATATAGAGGATACATATGAAGAAGAACGCGCCTAATGCAAGAATGAGCTCCGGCGTGCGCAGTACCGGAAACAGAGCCCCGCAGGTATCTTCGGGACGTACATATAAGACGAAGTCATCGTCAAGATCCGGAAGAGGTTCCGGAAGGAAGAATAACAGTAACGGCAAGCTTATAGCAGGCATTGCCGTAATTTCCGTCGCAATTCTTATAGTTGTAGGCCTTTGCTTCTGGATCACTTCCGGCAAGAGCCTTTTTGATGAGAAGTATGAGGTAACGCTCTCTGACGGTTCCAAGGACAAGATGACATATGAGGAGCTCCGGAAGGCCCTTGATTCGGCTGTCTTCTATGACGGCATTAGGATCGACGGTATCGATGTTTCCGGCAAATCCAAGGAAGAGGCGGTAAGCCTCGTATCAAATGCCTTTATCCAGAGACCTTCCGAGGTCAATATCAAGCTCAGTTTTGACGGCAAGGAATATCCTCTTGATCTGAGCTCATTCCCTCTCGAACACAACGTAACGGAAGTTACCGATGCGGCTTTTTCATATGCAAGACCTGCTCCGGATGCTCCTGTGGAAGAACTGGTCGAGTGCTTTAACCTGAAGGAACAGCTCAAGAGCACTCCGAAGGACTATATGACAGCTTTCACCATCAAGGCCGATGGTCTTTCCGAGAAGATACACGAGATACTGGATCCGTTCGATAAGCCTGTAAAGGAGGCTCGTGCCGAGTCCTTTGACACGGAGACGCTCCAGTTCATCGTAAGCGAGTCCCAGGAAGGCTGCAGTGTCGATATCGACAAGGCTATCAACGATACTAAGGCACTTTTGGATTCCAGAACGTATCAGGGCGTTATCACCGTAGATTTCACGGTGCTGGTCCCGACTTCATCGACAGAGGATCTCACCCAGGGAATGGGGAAGATATCTTCTTCATCTTCCAATACCACGACGGACAACTCCCGTAACCATAACATCAGGATCACATGCGAGAAGATCAACGGTCTCGTGATCCAGCCGGGCGAGTCCTTCTCCTTCAATGAATTCGTAGGTGAGAGGACTCCCGACAAGGGATACGAGATGGCAGGCGTCATCCTCGACGGTAAATCGGATAAGGGCTACGGCGGCGGTATCTGCCAGCTCAGCACCATGATCTATCAGTCGGTCTCCAAGGCCAATCTTCAGATAGATGAGAGACATCCTCATGACTGGCCGTCCTTCTACTGCAATCCGGGACTAGATGCCACGGTCGACTGGCCGGGCCTGGACTTTAAGTTCACCAACAATACGGAGTATCCGATAGCTCTCAGTGCTTACTATGATATCGACAATTTCCGCGTAACAGTTGATGTCTACGGCCGCCTTTTCGAAGACGGAAGCTATATAGACCTTACTTCAGAATCAACGACCATGGCTTCCGGCACGATGACATATGTTGCAGACCCCGAGATGCCTGTAGGAGAGACCGAGAAGGAAAGAGATTCCCATGACGAGATCTCTGCCAAGTCGTTCAAGGTCTGGTATGACGCTAACGGCAACGTGATCAAGACAGAGGAATATAACAGCAGTTATTATAAGAAGATCGACGGTGTTACCAAGGTCGGCGTGTTGAATTCCGACGGAACCCTGGCTTCCGTAGATCCCGAGACGGGTGAACTGACGGGTGCCATCGATGAGACGGATCCTACGGATGATACTTCCGATACGGAAGGGACCGTCGAGAGCAAGATACCTGATCCTTCGAACAACACGGATCCTACTCCTCCTTCTTCCGAAGATACGGAGCCGACACCTGAGAATGTGGAGGAACCGCAGGAACAGGAACAATAAGACTTATAAGGGAGACTGTAAAAAGACGGTCTCCCTGTATATTTTTTTGATTATCACCTTGAAAGAACGGATTTACTTTAGTAAAGTCTAATTGACCAAAACGTTATTATTAATAAGAGGATACATATGAAGAAGAATTCAGTTAACCTGAAGGAAGAAAAAGGAGAAAAAAGCCGCTCTGCCACACGCAAGCCGCAGATATCAGAATCTACCGGTGCAGTCAGGTCTCCTGCTTCCGGAACGGCATTAAAGATAATCGCAGGAACTCTCATTGCGGCCGTAGTCGTCTGCGGTGTGGTTGCGGGATGCTATTTTTTCAAGAAGAATCCGATCGAGAAGAAATATCATGTCCTTAATGCAGACGGCACCACGATGGAGCTGACTTCTGAAGAGCTCAAGACATCCCTGTCGGGGGACGTCTTCTTCCAGGGCGTAAAGATCGACGGCATCGACGTATCGGGCAAGACAAAGAAGGAAGCGGTAAGCCTTCTCTCATCTGCTCTCACCGAGAAGCCTTCTGAAGTCGACATCAAGCTCAGCTATAACGGCGAGGAGCTTCCTTTGGACATAAGCTCCCTGAAGCTCGAAAACAATGCGGAAGAGATAGTAGCCGAAGCCTTCTCATATGCAAGGCCTTCGGAAGAAGCTACTGCTGAGGAGCTCGTAGACTGCTACGGCAAGATGCAGGGTCTTAAGACCGCTCCTAAGGAATATCAGACCGCCTTCACGGTCAATACCGACGGATTATCAGTCATCATCCACGGCATGCTGGATCAGTATGATCAGGAAGTGAAGGAAGCCGAGATCGAGTCATTCGATACCGAGACATGCGAATTTGTAATATCCGAATCACAGGTAGGATGCAAGGTCGATATTGACAAGGCGATCAAGGATACCAAGGATCTTCTCGATTCCAGGACATATAAGGGAGTCGTAACCGTCGAATCCGAGATCTGCGAACCTGAGAGTTCATCAGAGGAACTTAAGGCTTCATTCGGTCTTATCTCCTCATCGTCCTCCATCACGACATCGGACAGCAACCGTAATCACAATATCAACATCACCTGCGAGAAGCTCGACGGCCTCATCATCCAACCGGGCGAATCATTCTCCTTTAATACATATATCGGTCAGAGGACCAGTGATAAGGGTTACAAGGTAGCAGGAATCATCCTTGGCGGTAAGGCCGAGAAGGGTCTCGGCGGCGGTATCTGCCAGGTCAGCTCCATGATCTTCCAGTCTGTCTGCAAGGCCGATCTTCAGGTCGATGAGAGACATCCTCACGAATGGCCGTCCACATACTGCCCTATCGGAACGGACGCTACCGTAGACTACGGAAGTGCCGACTTCAGATTCACGAATTCATCCGAATATCCGATCGTTATCCATGCTTTCTATAACGACGAGGAGACGAAGGTAACAGTTGAGATTTACGGACACCTCTTTGATGACGGTGTATATATCGATCTTGTATCTTCAGGCGGAAGGACAGGCGAGTCAGCCGGTGTCATCTACGAGGCTGATCCTGAAGTACCGGTAGGAACCGTATATAACTCGCATCCTGCTCATGATGCCCAGTCCGCAGTATGTTACAAGGTCTGGTATGACAAGGACGGAAACGAGATCAAGCGTGATAAGTGCTGCTACAGCTACTATCCGTCTATCCCGGCATATGTTGATGTCGGTGTCCTGAATCCTGACGGTTCCCTCGCGACGATGGATCCCGAGACGGGAGAGATCACATCCGAGATACCTGATGAGAGCACGGATCCGAGCGATACACCGGATACTACACCTGACACAACGCCGGATACCACACCGGGTACCACACCTGATACTACGCCGGATACGACTCCGGATACGACTCCGGATACGACTCCGGGTACAAAACCAGATGATCCTCCGGCAAATCCTCCTGAGAACCAGCAGGAAAATCCCCCGGAGAACCCGCCTCAGAATCAGCCTGAGAACCAGCCTGATCAGGGCGACAGCCAGGGATCGGAAGATCAGAACAATAATTCCTCAGAGGAACAATAATATTTTACATACCGGGGGCTGCTTAATCGCAGCCCCCTTTTGTCTTCTCTTGTTTTGCAAATAAAATTCATTACGGGAACTTTTGGCATAAAGTAAAGAAACGTTGAATTATTTTTATTAAATAAGATACAAAAAAACAAACTTTTCCATTCACTCGTGATATAATATTTGTGCTTTTTGTGTAGATTTAACGCAAACATATATAAAAACAAAGGAGAGACATGTTTATGGCACGTGAACTTAAGAAAATGACCATGGACGGTAATACAGCTGCGGCTTATTCCTCGTATGCTTTTACAGAGAACGCTGCGATCTTCCCTATTACCCCATCGTCACCAATGGCTGATTACACGGATCAGTGGGCTCAAGAGGGCAGAAAAAACATCTTCGGACAGACAGTAAATGTCGTCGAGATGCAATCTGAAGGAGGTGCAGCCGGTGCGGTTCACGGTTCATTGGCTACAGGTGCTTTGACAACTACGTACACAGCATCCCAGGGTCTCCTTCTTATGATCCCTAATATGTACAAGATCTCAGGTGAGCTTCTTCCTTGCGTATTCCATGTATCCGCAAGAGCACTTGCAGCTCACGCTCTGAACATCTTCGGTGACCATGCAGACGTTATGGCTTGCCGTCAGACAGGTTTTGCAATGCTCTGCTCCAACTCCGCACAGGAAGTTGCAGACCTTGCAGCAGTTGCACACCTCGCTACTATCAAGAGCAGAGTTCCTTTCATCCACTTCTTCGACGGTTTCCGTACTTCACACGAGATCCAGAAGATCGAAGTTATGGACTATGCTGATCTCGCAGAGCTCGTAGATTACGATGCAGTTGCAGAATTCAGAAAGAGAGCTTTGTCTCCTAACCATCCTACACTCCGTGGTACAGCTCAGAACCCTGATATCTACTTCCAGGCTCGTGAGGCTGCTAACCCGTTCTATCTTGAGGTACCGGATGCAGTTCAGTACTACATGGATAAGATCAACGAGATCCGCGGAACAAGCTACAAGCTCTACAATTACTACGGTGCTCCGGATGCCGAGCGTGTTATCATCTCCATGGGTTCTGTTGACGAGACTATCGAAGAGACAATCGATTACCTCACAGCTAAGGGTGAGAAGGTCGGACTTGTTAAGGTTCACCTCTATCGTCCTTTCGCAGTAGAGAAGTTCCTCGAGGCTATCCCTGCTTCTGTTAAGGCTATCGCAGTACTCGACAGGACAAAGGAGCCCGGTTCACACGGTGAGCCTTTGTACCTCGACGTTTGCGCTGCATTCGCAGGCAAGAAGGATGCTCCTGTTATCATCGGCGGCCGTTACGGTCTCGGTTCCAAGGATACAACTCCTAACCACATCTACGCAGTTTATAAGGAACTCGCTAAGGCAGAGCCTAAGCCGCAGTTCACTATCGCTATCAACGATGACGTTACAAACCTCTCTCTCGATGCTTCCGAAGCTATCGACGTTGCTAACGAAGGTACTGTATCTGCACGTTTCTGGGGTCTCGGTGCTGACGGTACTGTTGGTGCTAACAAGAACTCCATCAAGATCATCGGTGACCACACAGAGAAATACGCTCAGGCTTACTTCTCATATGACTCCAAGAAGTCCGGTGGTATTACGATCTCCGACCT
>JAILNZ010000101.1 GCA_024691135.1 Clostridiales bacterium | reverse complement strand
AAAGAAGCAAAATCGTTTACCGTTCCCGAGGTATATATAGCCAGAGGAAGATCGATATTTCCCCGCAGCATTCCCGTTACGACCTCATTTACTGTTCCGTCGCCGCCGACGGCCATAACGATATCATATTCATCCGCCTTTATATTCATGGCATATCTCGTCGCATCAAAAGGACCTGCCGTATAAGAAATATCGGCTCTCTCGATCGCCCTTTGCGTAGTAAGATATGCGATGGTATCCTCGACATTGGCTCTGGCGAGCTCCCTGCCTGAGGACGGATTCATGATTATCTTAAGTCTTAATCCCATACATCACCTTTTCGAAAACAAAAGTTATGATCACTCCATACTACTTTACCACAGTTTGTTTCATAATATATTACATATAAAACGCAGAAATAAGGCATTTTGAATACAAAATGTGATATGATAATCACGTTTGATATCTTGGGGACATGAGAGAGGGAAAAAGGATGCAGGACACCTACAGAGCCATAGTCGACAGACGGAAGAAAGCCAATTGTGATTGGCTCATGAATCTTCTTACTTTCATCTTTCCGTTTCTGGCGGTCATCGTGGCCTTTGCCATCCAGAAGGTATACCCGTTCGGAGACCGTGTCATGCTCACGGTCGACTCCTATCACCAGTATGTTCCCTTCCTGATCGAATTCCGCAACAAGGTGCTCGAGGGCAGGAGCCTGTTCTATACCTGGAACAACGGACTCGGAATGGAATACTACGCCGTTTACGCGAACTACTGCTCGAGTCCTCTTAACATATTCTGCCTTTTCTTCAACGCCAAGACCATGCCGGTCTTTGCCGCTTTCATCACGGCCTTCCGCGCCGGCTTTGCGGCACTCTTCATGAGCTGGTTCCTGACGGGCGAAGACGAGGGAAGACGTGACTTCATCACAACGGCTTTTGCCTGTGCCTACGCCCTCTGCGGCTGGTTCTGCTGCGATTTCTGGAATATCATGTGGTGCGATGCGGTGGTCCTGATGCCGCTCATCGCTCTCGGACTCCGTAAGCTCATCACCGAAGGCAAATATGCTCTTTACACCATATCCCTTGCGGTTGCGATCATAAGTAACTACTATACGGGCTACTTCATCTGCCTGTTCCTCGTGCTCTTCGCACCGGTCTTCTGCCTCTCATTGTTCCAGACGAAGAAGGAGACCATTATCGAAGGAAGGTTCTCGTTCAAGAATACAGTCATCAGCATCGGCCGCTTCTCTCTTGCAAGCCTGGTCGCAGGCGGCATCTCGGCATTTATCGTTCTTCCGACATATAAGATCCTTCAGTCATCCTCGGCTGTCGGTACCGAGTTCCCGCATGAATACGAACTTACAGGAAATCTCTTTGATTTTCTCGGAAGGTTTCTCGTGGCCGCCAATCCGAATATCAGGGACGGCATGGCCAATGTCTATTCAGGCATAATCCCTATCCTCATGGTCATATTGTTCTTTGCAGCTTCCAAGGAGACCGGTATCCGCTTCCGTCACAAGCTCGGATACGGGATATTGCTTCTTGTCATGTACTTAAGCTTTACCAACAGGACGCTGAACTTCATCTGGCACGGTTTTCATTTCCCTAACCAGATCCCGTACAGGCAGTCGTTCCTGTTTTCGTTCCTTGTTATCTTTCTCGGATATAAGGCCATAAGAGTCCTTAAGAGCTTTTCGCCTGCGAAGATCAGCGCACTGTTTATCGGCGCCGGAATATTCCTCGTCCTTTTCGAGAAGTTCGGGGAGGGAAACGAAGGATATATACAGATACTGATAACCCTCGGATTTGTCATCGTGGAGGGGATCATCCTCAGGTGCACCGTTACGGACACGAAGCACAAGTATACTTTCTACGAGATCTTTGTGTCGGTGATCATGGCTCTTGAGATGATCGCATCCTGTTTTGTCATGATCGGAACGGTGTCGATGAATGAGGGATTCCCGCTCTATAAGTCGTACGGCATCAATTATGACAGGGTAAAAAAATACGCGGATTCCGCGGAGAATTCGCAGGGACACAAAAAGTTCGAGAGAACGGAAGTTTATCCGAATAACTTCTGCAACATCCAGTCCATCTACGATGTCAGGGGCATGTCGACTTTCTCTTCGACCTGCCGCGAGAGTTTTGTAACCTACATAAGGAATTTCGGATTCCACAATAACAAGATAAACAGTACCAGGAGCATGGGCCTGACCAAGGTCACGGCTACTCTCCTTGGTGAGAGGAACTTTATCGCATCGGATATCACGGACAGCGTTCCTCCGATGTTCGAACTCGAATATGATGACGGTTATATCAAGTCCTACGGCAACAAGGACGCGCTGTCGGTCGGATATATAGTATCCGATGACATACTTGATTATGAGCCTGATCCGAATGACAGGGATCCGTTCAGGAAGACCAATCTCTGGGTAAAGAGCATGGGCCTCGACAAGGATGTCTACAGAAGGATCGAATCGTACGGGGAAGAGTTCGAGAATGTTTCATTAAGTTCCGACACGTTCGGGGAAGATTCCTTCTCGATAATAAATGCCGATAAGGCCTCAAAGCTGACGATCGTGATAGATGAAGCCACCGTAGGTTCGGATGTCTATATCTATCTTGACTGTTCCAAGGGCGGAACCTACACGATCACGCATTTTGACGAAGAAGGCAATGAGACGAGCCACACCGCGGGTATCGCTTACAGATATTATCAGATAATCCCTCTGGGGATATTTGACGGAACCACGATCAAGTGTACGATCTCGCTTCCTACAAGTCCGGGAGGTTCGATCAAGGCATTTTCCTATGAGGTCGATAATGAAGCATATGACCGGATGCTCGAGCTCCTTTCCGATGAACAGCTTGACGTAACGGAATATGACGACAAGTCGATCACGGGAACGATAACTACGGAAGAAGGGGGGCTTCTGTTCCTGACACTTCCTTATTCCGAGGGATTCAAGGCTTATGTCGACGGCAAGGAGACGGAGATCATTCCTGTCAGGGATGCCCTCATGTCGGTCAAGCTCACACCGGGCACACATGAAGTCAGTATCTATTACACTTTAAGGGAATTCGATACGGGTGTCATAATCTCCGTAGTTTCCCTCGTTATACTTGCGGTCCTTACGTTCGGCAAGCTCTTTATAAGATCATTCAGAGAAGATCAGCCGAAGGAGATCCCTCCTTCCGAAGAAGAGGTCACAGATGCTCCGCAGGCTTAAGAGAACGGACAAGGTCTTCATCAGCTTCCTTGAGACATGGGCGGTACTTTTCCTGCCCCTGTTCATCTTCGGCTGTGCTTTTGTGCTCGGCATCAGGGATACAAAGATCCCCAAGGAGCTCACTTTACGTACGGGCAAGTTCGATATGGACCTTTTCAGGGGCGTTCTGAGGGACATTGATTATGTGGTGAGTTCATCCCCTTTCAGGGACATGAGGCTCCTTTACCTGGGACATCTCGATCCGTTCGTACTTATCTCTTCCTTCATATCTACCGCTTACGTATCGAAGTTCCTTTATGCGGCTTATGTGATCAGGCTGTCGCTTGCTTCTTTTACCATGCACCGCTTTCTCAAAAAGCAGGTTCCTCTTAGCGTACCCGTTACGGTGCTCCTGAGCGTGGTCTACAGCCTTTCCTCATCGGTCCTGGGAATTTCCTCCTATTCATGTGCGATGAATACGGTGATACTCATCCCGGTCTTCCTTGATTTCCTCATCGAATATCTGCGTGACGACACCTCACTAAAGAAGGGGATGTTCCTGTCGCTCATCATAACGGCTCTTTTATACGTCTCGGGAGGCCTTAACCTTATGTCAGTGCTCCCGTTCGTTCTCATAACTTCTCTTGTAGTTGCGATGGCAGTCGGAAGGAACCTCGGATCTTCTTTTATCCTCTTTTTGAAGACTCTGCCTTTTACTCTCATATCTGTCGGATTATCCGCATTTACTCTCGCAAACACCATCCTCAGTTCCGACATTCCTCTTACCGAGGATGACCTGATCGATCTCGAGCTCAGGTCATCGATGTTTGATCTCTTTATCCGGTTTTTTAACGGCAAAGCCTTTCAGACGTCGCTCCCTTCGGGCATCGGCCTTTCCATGACGGTCTTTGTCCTGATACTGGTGCTTCTGTTCTTTTTCAATCCGTCGATCCCAATCAGGCTCCGTTCGAGCCTGGCTTTTTGCGTCATTGCCTATTACGCATTCTATTCTTCGAATTTTCTGTTCAAGATCAGCATCCTGTTTTCGACAACGGTCATGAATACGGGTATCATAACGGGCGCCAGATTTGCGTTTCTGTCTTCGCTCCTGATCTTTGCGGCCGCGATCAGCCTCAGAAATATCGGCCGCATCTCAAACACCCTCTGCGCAGGCATCTGCTTTGCGGTGATCGCCTTCGTCATTCTTTCCAACAACTCAAGAAACGAAGTTACTCCGAGTTTCTTCTCGATGTATTTCACGGCGCTCTGCGTTGTCGTAACGTACTTCCTCATCAAGAAACGTGACCGGATCCATCCTCTCATATCATCCTGCCTTGTCTTATCGGGGCTCCTTCTTAATCTGTCATTTATTCTTCCCATATCGTCTTACGGCGCGCCCACAGATGAGGCGGCAGTCCTTTTCGATAACAGGGAGTATGCCCTTACGACGGAGATACCTCTCGATAACATGGACTTTTTCGAAAAAGACAATGACGATTTTTATATCCTGAACGGCTTCTCGAACGAGTACCGGAACCTTCCGGAAATGCTCAACCTCATCTCCGCCTCCTCGGTCTATGAGCCTTTATTCATGCCCCTGATGAATTCCAACAGCATCTTCAGGGACGGGGAGCGTCCGGTCTTTAACGGCGCTGACATGGTCGAGGGAGGAAAGACGGTAGTATCCTACAAGATGTATTCGCTCGAATTCTGGGAACTCGAAAACGACCTCTACGTCTATACCGACCACAAAGGTCCCGTTACGCTCATTATCGAAAAAGACGGCGAAGAGACGATGACGGAACTTAACGGACCTGTCCTCCGGAAGATGGATCTGGGCGGCGCGGAGACGTTCAGCGCCAAGTTCCTCATAGATGATCCGAACATCCGCGAGAGATCGATCTACAGTTTCTACACAGTCGATCAGGAAGTCGTTGACGCCTTTGTCTCAAAAGCACAGACTTACGACGGACCTTTTGAAGTGACCGGCAATGTTACCGTCCTGACGGGAAGGAAATCCGACAACATGGTAAAGGTCAAGGTGGACGGGCAGGAGGTCGAGACTTATGACATCGGCGGCAAGCTCGCATTTGACATAGAAACGGACAAGCCCGTCACCGTCTCGATCGAGACATGGGATATTTTCCTCTTTATTTCGCTTTGTGTGGTCATGTTTTCGGTTATATGTAGTATAGTAGTAATATTATTGTTTCGCGTGAAAGAGAGAAGATCTTGAACTATAACATATCAGCAGACTGTCAGATAAAAGAGGGGACGAAGTTTATCATCCTCGATCTCGAGTGGAATCAGCCGTTTCCGGGCAAAGACTACGGCATCGATGTTTCCACCCTTCGGGGCGAGATAATCGATATCGGCGCGGAAAAATACGTCTACTGCTTCGGCGGCCTCGTCCGTGAAGGCAGCTTTTCCATGCAGGTAAGGCCCAAGGTCTACCGCAAGCTCCATTATCATGTCCAGAAGCTCACTCATAAGACGAACAGGGAGATCAAGAACGGAGTTCCGTTTGAGGAAGCATTCCCCGAGTACCTGTCCTTCTGCGGTGACGACTATATCCTTGTCTGCTGGGGCAATTCCGATCCCGACATCCTTAAGCAGAATATGAAGTTCTACGGGTTTGACGACAAGATCGACCATCCGTTCTTTGACCTCCAGCCGGTATTCTCCAGATTCGCGGGGGAGAGGGGACAG
Organism: Clostridiales bacterium; assembly: GCA_024691135.1. Classification (GTDB taxonomy): domain Bacteria; phylum Bacillota; class Clostridia; order Saccharofermentanales; family Saccharofermentanaceae; genus Saccharofermentans. Next base: position 30,950 of record JAILNZ010000101.1, on the reverse strand, counting down.
CAAAGGAGTGTTGAATTTGCCGTCGATTATTATTCCATCCCAAAGGACGATACCTTCCACAGTGCATGGGCAGACAGTCATTATACGGGTCTCGTCTTCAAGAGCATGTTTGAACATAACAAGGCTCAGGAGCTCCTGGCGGTTATCGGAAGTTCATTAAGAAATCCTGATCTTGTAAAAGAGTTTACTTTTATGAGCGGTGAGACAGAGGATCTGGAGGAGGCATATAAGACAGCGTTTTATTTTCCTCAAATATGTCCAATTTGTAAAGATTTGCTTAACGCGAAGATAAAACCGTTCAGGATCAGGAAGTCTGTATATGCGCTTTACTCCTGTAAAGAACACGGTGATTTCTTCTGCAGGACCAGGGTTAAAAGGAGCAGGCAGGGCAAGTACTTTGCAGCCATGGTAATGCGCTTTGCAGCGCAATCAGACTACTATCTGATAGCTGATAAATCGGAAGAATTCAAGAAGTTTGGGAGCAAAGGAGAGCCGTCTTCACCGCCTTCAGAGGCTATGACAGAAATGTGATATTATGAAGTAAAAAGTGACAAATTTCTGATGTAAATGTGAAGTAAGTGTGAACTTTACCCCGAAAACGGCAAAAAACCACTTCTCAAACCGATTTGATGCGGTTATAATGCATGTAGTATTTTAATGACTCTTTATGAGGTAACGTAGAAAGGAAGTTTATCTATGATTAAGTCATTCAGGAGAAAGGTCGGATCCAATAAACGCGGATCTATGCTTACTCTCGTTTTGATCGTCGTAGCTATGGCGTTGATCTTCACAACATCGGCAGTTATGATCACGAACTCCACGAGAGCAAGATATTATGACAACGTTTATTCAAGCGAAGCTAGAACGGTCTGTACCGCAGTTGCTGAGTCTTTTGTCAAGGCATTAGACATTCAGGAGATCACTGATGATCAATTTGAGAAATGGACTACTAACAAGGATGTTGCTACTGTAACTCTTGATAACGTTCCCGGTCTCGGTAAAGGCGGTGCGACGACCAAGATCAAGTTTGATAAGGACGGTGCTTATCTCATAGCTACTTTCACGACTACTCTCGGAGTTAAGTCTGACGGTAAGTATGCAACAGAGAACTGTATGGTCTACTGGGGCAAGAAGCCGCAGCCGGATAAGGTCGATCTTTTCCAGAATCTTATCGAAGTCGGTGACGGCGGTGACTTCGGTGGTGTTAATATCGGTGCAGGTCATGATCCGGGACCGGATAACACAGTATTCCTCCACGGACATTCATATTTGACACGTACAGCTTCTAACAGTATATATTCTGATATTATTACAGTAGGACCTGTTGACTTCAACAATACTGCTAATATCACGGGAAGCCTGATCTTTGCGGGTAAGGACGCAACGATAAATAAGATGACCGGTAATGTTCATGCAGAGAAGGTATTCTTCGTAGCTCCTGACGGAACACAGGGTAAGACGGGTAATCTTACGATCGACTGTACTATCCAGAACGCATGTTTCTACAACTTTGAGATCAATACTCTTTTCAGGAATGTTCAGAGATTTGTAAACGGTGGCGGAAACAACAAATTTTCACAGACAAGTAACAATAATTACGCTACTTATAATCAGACAACGAATGCTACGAATGTTGCCATGAAGAAGGAACTCGAGGATTCGATCAAGCAAAGAGCACTTAATGCCATTAAAGAGGAGAATAAGTTCCCGACAGTGGATAAGGCTTCCAAGGCATTCCTTGCTAATCTTCCTTCTGCTGATGATTCGAACGCTGATCCTTCGCTCGTCGCTATCAGGCAACTTGCTGAGCAGTGCATCTCAACAAAATCTTCTCAGACGGGATGTAAATCTCTTAATTCCATTAAGACAGGTGGCAAAGGAGTTTACTTTGTTAATACAGAGACCATCTCTTCCTGGTATGATGTTGATCTTTCCAATGGACCTTATGTCATCATCGTCAAGGGTACTCTTACGATCAAGGAAACGGCCGGCTTCAGATTTAAGAACGGAACGAATGACACATCCAAGTGGGCTACGTTCATCCTCTTACCGGGAGCTACATTGAATGTTGGTAACAACGAGAGTTCTGTAGGAGGAATCCAGTCTGCTAATGTTTCCGGCGGTAAGAAGGATAAGCCACATTGCTTTATCTATGGTTATTCGGGAACTACCGTAAATGTCCACAATGATAATAAGATATTTGAAGCATATTGCGGATTGTTCGGAGCCGGTTCCAAGTTTGACATTTTAGGTAAGTCAACATTCTACGGAAGAGTTACCTGTACTGATATTGATACAAACAACGGTAACAATTCCGACTTCCCTTGGTGCCCGGGTGCATTTGATGATACACCTGCAGATGATTTCACACCTAAGGAATCGAAGTACGCAGCCAAGAGATTCAGATATTTCTACTGATCTGATCGATAGGACTTTCACAGGTTGTCACATTTGTGACAACCTGTTTTTTTGTGCAAAAAAAATGCCATGCGGTGCATGGCATAAGAGATTTTTAAAGATCAGACAATTAGTCTATCGTATACAGATAGGGAACATTCATGAGTTCCAGCGCGATCTCGTGCATCGACATTAATGAATCGTTATCCTTTTTTTCAAATTCAACTTCGAATTCATCTATGCTCTCCCTGCAGCAGACTATTGAATATTCCATCTTTTCGAGCATACAGAAGGAAGCATGAAGGGGATTTCCCGGGTCAAGGAGCTTTACTCCCGAATCAATAAGGAATATACGGGAAACTTTCGAGAATTCGTCTGCCAGGACATCAAGAAAGGCACCGAGCAACTCTCTTCCGTGTTCTGTGTCAGAAGAATAATAATCGTGCTTGATCAATACGGTAAGACTGCCGTTTGAATCATCAAGTATAAGATCCGGAAACAGATTCAGGTCTGTCTCGGGCTCTTCTATCACGGCAGCAGAAGCGGTAGATGAACCTGCCGCATAGAGCTCATGATAAGAACCATTGTCATTACTGCTTTTGTTTTCCCTGTTTTTCATCAAATTCACTCCTGTCTGAGGATAGGATCCTCATAGATCTCTGGATAGCATTTTTACTGTTGCCCCACGGCTTGTCATTGTTCCTGTAATCAAATTTCAAAGTAAACCATTCCACATCGGAAATAAGTTCGGTGAGAGATGAGTCAACACCCTCCGCGAGGAGCGGCAGAAAATCCGCCGCATCATTCTGGCTCATGTTTTCCGCGCATGCCCTCAGAAGAGATGCTATATGCGGCAGGCAATATGTCTTGCAGGAGGAAAACTTCTCCCTGAACTCCTTGTCATGCGAGAACATCCAGCAGATTACGTCATTATATCTGGACATCGTGTAATCGAGCTTCTCGCATATGGGACAGGATCTTACTCTAGAATCGATCTTGTCGGCCAGTTTTTTAAGACCTGTCTTATATTCGGTATTTCTTCCCTTAAGAAGATTTCCCTTGCCCGGAGCTGCTTTCTTGAGCTGGGGATCGATGTCCGCCTTTATGTCGATAAGGTGCGTATGAAGCATCAGTCCGAGCCCCAGACGGTTAGCTTCCCTTTTATTGAGCTTACCCATATGATCGGGGCAAAAACCTGTCTTATTAGTTACTTTTCTCGTATCGGGTTCCATCAGTGAAGGACCGAGGTAATAATCGAGATAATCAGATTCCGCCTTGTTTCGAAGGAAACACAAAGGGCAGATTGAAGGCTCATTATATGCATCATTTACAGGGATGGTATATATCTTTTCCATATGATCTCCTTTTTGATCAAACGTTATTGGTCGGTTTTACGACGCGCTTTGCCCTGACGTTAACGGCGATCATCGTAATGGAAGTATATTCCTCAACGGACCGTCCGATATTTTGCTGGGCTTCATAGAGTACTTCCTGTGCGTCAGCTCCGTAAAAGATCGCGAGTTCGAGACTTAAGACAACGCCGTATGTTCTCTTCTCGGATTTGAAGGAAACGACTTCGGCATATCCCGGCACCTTATTAAGGACTATCTTGATAAGATCCAGAAGAGCTTCATCTGAGATGGAATAAGATCCGAGGGAAGAAAAAGTAGGTCTTACCATCGTCCTTTCGATGTCGGGAACGACAGGGGAGACACCTCTTTCCTTATCGAAGCGCTGTCGAAGTTTATTCAGCGGATCGGTAAAATAACCGGAAAACTCATGTTTTATCTCCATGGAAGGGACAGGGATCGTATGCATACCTTCCGTCATACGGGTATTTCTGGCCTGACGCATCTCCTCTTCAGAACTTACATCTTCTATCCTGATGAGCATCGAAGGCTGATTGAGCCAGAGATTATTGCATATCTTCTCGAGCATGGAATCTGAGGTGCCGAGTATCATAAGCGAAGTCGGCATATTCTCGACTAACGCCCTTCTCATTACCTGGGCTCTTGTATCGTCGGCAAAGAGTGCCTGACGCACTGATTCGAGCTTCGTAGGCGCTTTTTTTGCGGATGTTCCTGCTACGATCCTGCTTCCGTTTATAAGAAGACCGTCATCTATGAGATATGAGATGTTGTTGGATCTTGCGACCCTTATTGCCCTGGTACTTTTACCCGTACCTGAAGGCCCGACAAAAGCAACAACCGCGATGGAAGACAAAACCTCCCTGGTCGCGGTCTCACTCGTAAGTATCATCTCAGTTGAGATGACTTCCTGCTTATGTACACGTGGTTCACCGGCCCTGTCAAAGATCCTCAGGGTATTTCGAAGTTCCGGAATAAGCACACCGTGCCTGCCGGTATTCTCGGATACCTTATTCTCGGGCTCTATTGTGCCCTTGGACTTATCGCTGTCGTCTCTGGGAGCCAATTTATCACCTTAATCAATCGTCGAGATTATGGAATACCTCTTGAATATCGTCGTTCTCGTCCATCTTGTCGAGCATCTTATCAAACTGCTCCTGCAAAGCCGGATCCGTGATCTGGGCATAAGTAACGGGAACAGGTCCCAAACTGCTGTCAAGGAAAACATATCCCTTGTCTTCGAGAGAGTCTCTTACGGCATAATAATCATCCGGAGAAGTCGTGATCTCATAGCACTCATCCTCTGACGAGAAATCCTCAGCACCTGCATCAAGGGCATCAGACATAACCTGATCTTCGTCCTCGTACTCTTCCTTGGATATTACGATCACGCCCTTATCCTCGAAAAGGAACGATACGCTTCCCGATACACCCATGTTTCCGCCATACTTATCGAAAAGGTGCCTTACGTCACCTGCAGTCCTGTTACGGTTATTAGTAAGCGTCTTAACGATGACCGCTACTCCGCCCGGGCCGTAACCTTCATATGTGATCTCTTCGTAATCATCGCCTTCGCCTGCGCCTGCCGCCTTCTTGATCGCTCTAGCGATGTTGTCATTAGGCATATTGGCAGCCTTAGCTTTGGCTACAACGTCTTTAAGCCTGGAATTACCGTCAGGATCAGGACCGCCCGCCTTTACCGCTACTGCGATCTCCTTTGCGATCTTGGTAAAGATCGCGCCCTTAGCTGCGTCAGAAGCCTCCTTCTTACGCTTGATGTTACTCCACTTGGAATGACCTGACATAAATACCTCCTGTTTTTAAAAAACTAATGCGCTACAGAACAGATTATCAGAAAGTCTGTTAAGAATAAACCCTATAACATTAAAAAGGACGATACCGCACATCGATACGATCGCGGAATACTTATCAAACTTCGTGCCCTTCAATATGGATCTCGGAAGGATAAGAAGAAGGATCATGGCGATGATCGCATAATCATAATTGGAACTTAACCTTCCGTAATATGCATAGAAGAAAGCAAACGGTATATCCAGCCAGAAATCAGCGGCCGTATATTTCTTCCTCAGGATCCTGGAAAAAAGAGCCGTGATACCACAGCCGATGAGGGATACCGAAACGGCGATAAGGAGATATGCCGCTACTGATGAAGGCTTTTCAACGGCAAGTGTCAGGGCAGATAAGACAACTGCCGCGCATCCTGTGAACACGGAATAACCATAATACGATCTTTGCTTGTCATAATAGATCATCATGGCAGAGACGAGAGAAGCCAGGACCAGCAATGTAATGCAGTAATAGCAGAAGACTACAAGACCCGGGATCTTATAAAGGTCGAGGATATCAAGCTGATATTTAAGATGGGTTACGGCATAAAGGAGAAATACAAGTCCCGTAAATGACTCTATCTTGATATAACGGGAAGAAACGGGAGCCTTGCAGTATCTGCATTTTCCTCCGAGAAAAAGCCAGCTGAAGACCGGAACCAGATCAAGTGCCCCGAGTTCGTGCCCGCAGCTCATACACATCGAGTGACCTTTAACGATGGTCCTTCCTTCCGGTATACGGTAGATGACCACGTTCAGGAAGCTTCCGATGACGATTCCGAAGAGCGTGGAAACCACGACAAAGAAGATGTTGAAAATCATAAAAATATTCATAACACGAATCCCTCACGATTGTTTGAAAATCAAACAACTCAGATATTTTAGTCTATTGTATTATATTCTTTTCTTTTCTATCAGAAAATATTATTTTATTTTTGTCAATTCTTCAAAAAATCTTGTATTTTTGTGTCCCCTGTTGTATATTTTTCTAAGACACAACGGCGCATTGTGTCATATTTTCGTGCTTTACTGTCGGTTTTTTGTAATAAAATACTAACACAGATGTTCATTCAAGGACATTTAATGCACATAAAATATATTTATGGACATTTGTGTCCTTAAACGGAGGGTTTAATGAAGCGATTAGGTGATATCCTTATTGACAGCGGTTTTATCTCTGCTACAGATCTTTCTGAGGCTTTGAGTGTTCAGAAACAGTCAGGTAAACGCCTTGGTGAAGTAATCATAGAGATGGGACTTATGTCGGAGTTCGATATCCTCCGTGCAGTATCAAGCCAGTATAATTATCCTATCATAGACCTTAATAACGTAGAGGTAGACCCTAAGGCTACCGCTCTCGTATCTGAGAAATACTGTAAGGACAACACGATCGTTCCTATCGGCTTTGACGATGAGAAGCTCGTAGTTGCGATAGATGACCCTCTTAACGTTCTTGTTCAGGATGATCTCCAGTTCATAACAGGCAGAGAGATATCCCTCATGCTTGCTACCAAGACTGCTATCGAGACATGCATAAGCGTTAACTACGGTAAAGAGAGTGCCGAGAAGGCAGCTCAGGAACTTAACGAAGACTTCGATGAGGACTTGATCGCAGGTCTCGATGCAGAAGTCAGTGAGCAGGTCAACAGTGCTCCTGTTGTTAAGCTCGTTAACTCAATGATCGATTATGCTATCAGAGCAGGATCTTCAGATATTCACATCGAGCCTATGGAAGACCGTGTGCGTGTCCGTATCCGTATCGACGGTGTCATGCAGGAGATCATGAGTAACCCTGTAAATGCCAGAGATGCTATTACTACAAGAATCAAGATCCTTAGCGGAATGAATATCGCAGAGAAGAGGATCCCGCAGGACGGCCGTATCCAGACTATCATCAACGGCGAGGAAGTCGACATGCGTGTGTCCGTACTTCCTACTATCTACGGAGAAAAGACCGTTATCCGTATCCTTGCAAAGAATGACGGAAACCTTAACCGTAAGTACCTCGGTATAAGTGATCATAACAATGCACTTATAGATAAGATCATCAGAGTTCCTCAGGGAATCTGCCTTATCTCAGGTCCTACCGGTTCCGGTAAGACAACAACCCTTTATACACTTCTCTCTGAGAAGAATAAGCCTGATACAAATATCATTACAGTTGAAGACCCTGTCGAGATCAAGATCCCTGGACTTAACCAGGTTCAGGTCAATGCAAAAGCAGGTATGACCTTTGCGAGCGGTCTTCGTTCTATTCTCCGTCAGGACCCTGATATTATCCTCGTCGGAGAGATTCGTGACGGTGAGACTGCCGAGATCGCTATGCGAGCTGCTATCACCGGTCACTTGGTTTTCAGTACAATCCACACCAACGATGCCGTATCGTCCATCAACCGTTTGATCGATATGGGACTTGAACCTTACATGGTTTGTTCGGCATTGGTAGGTGTTGTATCACAGCGTCTTGTTCGTCGTATATGCAATGGTTGCCGTGTAGCTTATGAGCCTACTGACTATGAGCGTCAGAAAGTTCATATCGAAGAAGGCCAGAAGCTCTACAAGGGCGAGGGATGTCAGGATTGTAACGGCTCGGGATACAAGGGTCGTATTGCTATTCACGAGATCGTTGTCATGACGTCAGCCATGAAGAGTCTTATCGAGAAGAGAGCAAGTGAGGAAGAGATGCGTAAGCTCGCAGTCAGCGAGGGTACGCAGATGCTTGCAGATTCTGCGGCAGCACTTGTTGTAGAGGGTATTACAACGATCGATGAGATGAATAGAGTAGCTTATTCCATTGATGAAAACTAAAGGAGGTATATTGTGGAAGGTTTTACATTAACGATTGAAGCGATCCTTACAGAAGCTGTCAGACGACAAGCGTCCGATACGCACATTACCGTCGGTCTTCCTCCGATGATCCGTGTTAACGGCGACTTGATCCCTATGAGCAATCAGATCTTGACTCAGGCGGATACAGAATATCTTTGTAAGTCAATGATCGACAAATCAAGACAGCAATACCTTAATGAGAGAGGTGAGATCGACTTCTCGTACGTCGTTAAGGATTACAGCAGATTCAGATGCAACATTTTTAAGCAGAGAGGTTCATATGCACTTGCTGCAAGAACCATTACCAACGAGATCCCTACATGTGAGAAGTTGGGTCTGCCTAATCTGTTCAAGGATCTGGCTTTGAAGCCGAGGGGACTTATCCTTGTTACAGGTCCTACGGGTTCAGGTAAGTCCACGACACTTGCTGCGATGATCGGACACATCAATACTTGCAGAAAGTGCCACATCCTTACTCTTGAGGAACCTATCGAGTATCTCCATATGCACGGTGAGGCCATGATCAATCAGAGAGAAGTTCACGAAGATACATTGTCATTCGCCAATGCACTCAGAGCAGCTCTCCGTGAGGACCCTGATGTTATCCTCGTAGGTGAGATGCGTGACCTTGATACTATCAGTACCGCTATCACAGCTTCTGAGACGGGTCACCTGGTTATGTCCACACTTCATACTTCCGGTGCAGCTGATACGGTTAACCGTATTATCGACGTATTCCCTCCTCATCAGCAGGATCAGGTTAGAGTACAGCTCGGCGGTAACCTTATCGCAGTTATTTCCCAGACTCTCGTTCAGAGGATCGGCGGCGGACGTGTTGCGGCTTTCGAGATCATGATCGCTAACGATGCTATCCGTAACCTTATCCGTGAGGGTAAGACATACCAGATCGACAGTTCGATCGCTACCAGCCTTAAGGATGGTATGTGTCCTTTGGATTTCTATCTGGCAGAGCTCTGCAAGCGTAATGTTATCTCGAGAGAGACTGCATTTAACAGATGCAGATATCCGGATGACTTGAAGAGGTATTTATCCAACGCCGGCGGTTCCAATTCTATCGCAGGCACATCGCCTCTGTTCGGCGATTTGGATTTCGCATAAGAACTGTTCAGGAGGTTATATAGTATGCCAAAATTCAGATACGAAGTAGTTGATGCCAAAGGCAAACAGTCTTCGGGTGTCATTGAGGCTAACAACGTCAATGATGCTTCAAGGCTTCTTAAGGCTGACGGCAAATACATTGCTTCAATCAAGGCTGACACTGGCGCAAGTATCTTGACCGCTGATATCTCAAGCCCGAAGCTCAAGACGAAGGATCTCGTTATCATCTCCAGACAGCTTGCTTCATTGCTGTCTGCCGGTATTACGATCATCCGTGCTTTGGATATGCTCTATCAGCAGGTTGAGAGTAAAAAAGCCAAGAACGTCGTAGGTGCTATTTATGAGTCTATCCAGTCAGGTAAGACTTTGTCGGAAGCATTTAAGGAACAGAGCGCGGCTTTGCCGAGTATCATGGTTACCATGGTCTCTGCAGGTGAAGAATCAGGTAAGCTCGATGAGGTTATGCTCAGGCTTGCAGATCACTTCCAGAAGGAAGCTAAGCTCAAGAATAAGGTTTCTTCCGCGTTGGTTTACCCGAAGATCCTCGCATTCGTTACGGCAGTTGTTACAGTCGGTCTCATGGTCTTTGTTGTTCCTAGACTTTCAGATACGATCAATGAGCTCGGAGGAGAACTTCCTGCTCTTACAAAGGGTGTCATGGCATTCAGCCAGTCCCTCGTTAAGTTCTGGTACATCTATATTTTAGTTGTGGCTGCAATTGTTGTCAGCTTCAAGGTATGGAAAAAATCCGAATCAGGTTCGTTGACTTGGGCTAAGTTGATGCTCAAGTTCCCGATCGTCGGTAAATCCACCAAGATGACGGCAGCCGCAAGATTTACAAGAACAATGGCTACGCTTCTCCGAAGCGGTATCAGTGTTCTTCAGGCTATTGAGATCACATCGGCGACATTGGATAACAAGATCCTTGAGAAGCGCTTGTACGATGCTCGTATCGACATCCGTAAAGGTATGAACCTTTCAAAGGCTATAAGACCTATCAAGGAGTTCCCGCCTATGATCTATGCAATGGTTGCTATCGGTGAAGAGTCCGGTACTCTTGATTCGATTTTGGATAAAGCCGCTGACTTCTTTGAGGATGAAGCGGATTCGGCGACAGCAAAGCTTACCGCTGCTCTTGAGCCTTGTATGATCATCATCATGGCTATAGTAGTTGGTCTCGTAGTTGCTGCCTGTGGTCTGCCGATCTTCAAGATGGCATCGTTCATTAATATCTAACAGTAACCGAAAGGAGAAAAAATAATGGGTTTTCCAGGATTTGGCAAAAGTGCACAGCAATTGGTTATAGATGCATCGAGCTCCAACCTCAAAGTGGCAGTCGGCAGCTATAATTACAAGACCGGTGTAGTAAACATTGATAAGGCAGGTATCATCCCGCTGGATTCAGAAACGATCAACGATGGTGCGATTTCCGATTCTTTCGGTGTTGTTATGGCTCTCAAGCATGCATTGGCTAAGCTTGATATCAATGTAAAGAGCACCATCCTCACGATCGAGGGCGGTTTCATGCATACACGTGATCTTGAGCTCCCTTCAGTAAGACCTGAACAGCTCAAGGATATGGTTAAGTACGAGATCTTAGGTCAGAGCTCCAACAGAGATATGATCGTAGAATACATCGTATACGGCAAGACATTGGACGAGGAGACAAAGGCAGAGAAACTCAAGGTTAGAGCTACTGCTATCCCGATCGATGTAGCAAATGATTATAAAGAGCTTCTTAAGAATACTGATCTTACACCTTATGCATTGGATGTTAATCCTAATGCCATAAGGAAGCTCTTTAACGGCGGAATGATCAACGGTAACGTTAATGTTTCCAATTCGACTCTTCTTCTGATCGAGCTTTCCGGTAAGACAACTACGATCACGGTTCTTGATAAGGGGTTCCCGGTTCTTTCGAGAAGACTTCAGTTTGGTCACGGAAATATCCGTCAGGTTGCTGAGACCGTTAAGAAGATGCAGGGCGGCGGAGAGAAGCAGTCCTCTCTTGCTAGAAGACTTAACATCACAAAGAGTGATGCCGATATGACAGTTCCTGTTGAGGATATTGATGTCTGGCACGAGTCTCTTGCTGACGAGCCTTCACTCCAGAGTGCCGTTAATGCATATTTCAAGAGCTTGACGGATGCAGTTTCCAGAACAGCTCAGTTCTCTATCTCCAAGTTCCATGTTGACAGTATCAGCACATGTTTCCTCTATGGTTCGGGATCCGGATACAAGAAGATCGACAAAGAGCTTTCACGTCAGCTCGGCACTCAGGTAGAAGTTTTGCACACATTAAGTACTGTAACAGGACCTAAGAACTTTATTATTTCCGAGTTCGTTAACTGCTGCGGCGCTTTGATCCGTGAATAAGAGGAGGTAAAAAATGGCTAGTATAGGCAAAAAGGAATTTGCTAAGAAGGACATGAACTTCTTCTCGGAGTTTGCGGCTTCTTCACAAGCAGTAGCCCGAATAATGGGTTATATGATCATAGGAGGCATTGTTGTAGCTGCTTTGCTGGTTACTCTTGCGATAGTACAGTTCATCAGATGGGGTGTAATCAAGACTGAAGTAAAATATTATGATCAGCTCTTCCAGAGCGCAGATTATGCAAATCTTCAGGTTGAGGCAGAGGAACTTGCCAAGAAGGCTGAAACCAATAACAGATATGCTTACATAATTTCGGCTATCAGAGCTGAAGCAGATAAGGAAACAGGCGTTAAGTTCCAGATCATCGATGAGATCAACAATCACATTCCGTCAAGTACTGTACTTACGGGTTACAGTATCGATAAAGGAACCCTTAAGATAACGGGTGAAGCTCATACATATTATGCAATGACCCAGGTCGCTCACATGCTGAACGGATATAATTTCTTCACGAACGTTAACGTTGCCGAGAAGAGATGGGATCCTTCCGAGGATATGGATGAGAACGATATGGCATTGAATTTTATCAATGCAAAGTATGAATTCGAGATCACGGCTAATCTCGATGCACAGTATTGCGTTTCTATCATGTCTGTAGCAGCAGACGGAAGCATCCTTTCACTTGATGATTCACAGATGTACGACTCCGGTGCTCCGTACGAGAAAGACCACGTTGCCCAGATCGAGATTTCCGGTCAGAAATACGACCTGACTTCAATATCCATTAACGGAATTGCTATAAGTGATGAGGATCTGCAGAGTGTAATAAGTGCGGATAAGTTTGCAATGCATGTTACTGCCGATGCTGAGATCATACTGCAGTATACGCCACAAGCTACAACAACAGAGGAGGAGGCATAATATATGAATAATTTATCAACAAGAGAAAAGGTATTGATATATGTTGTCATCCTTTTGCTCATAGTAGGTATTGTATATGTAGCAGTACTCAGACCTTTGGGTAAGGCGATCGATTCGGCTAATGCGGAACTCGATAACAGAAAGTCACGCTTGGAGTATCTCGATGCTCTTAAGGCTTCCAATGAGAGCACAAAGGACAACATCTCGAAATTGGAAAAAGATATCAAGGCAAAAGAAGGATCTTTGTTCGCTCATATTGACGGCGATGTTGTTGCAGACTATGTAATGAGAGTATTTGAGAGCAGCAATTGTCCGTACCTTTCCGAGATCAAGGTAGAAGATATCCCTACAAGCGATATATATCTTCCTGACGGATCAATGGCAGCAGAGAAGCTTGTCTTAAAGAGAGTTTATGTAGAATATGCAACTACAGACGGATTCACGATTCCTGAATTCAACAAGAAACCTGCCTGGTATACCGGCGGTACTGAGCTCGAAAAGGATCTTATCACAGATGCCGTTGCTCATATGGGTGATCCTGCATATTATCAGATCACGGGTTATACACAGTTCATAGACGGCCTTAAGACGATCGCAAATAATGATACTTATAAGAATTGTATTAAAGTACATAGTGTAACTGTTGAAGATTCAACAACTGGTTTCTTATATCTCAGGGCAGAGATCGACTGCTATGGTACTGATCTCGGATCCAGCAGAATACTTGCTGTTAAGGAAAAAGAGCAGGTCAAGATCGAATGGGACGGCGATGAGAATGTTGATTGTTCCGGCGGTATGATCGGTGTTCCGCTCTTCAACTTCAACGAGAAGAACTCTTTCTATATGTATCAGATCGCCGGTGACGGAATCGAAGAGTTCTCCAACAGACCATACTGTTCATATTTCTCAAATGCTATGATGGTATTGATCTACAAGCAGTACGGCACACTTTATGAAGATCCGTTCGAGAAGATCCCTTATCAGTTCGAATTTGAGTTCGCTGACGGCACGGGATTGAATCCTGCTAACGCTGGTGAAGAAGATAATCAGCCGGCAAACGGAGACTAAAAAAGTGTCCCGGTTCACATTTAGACGTAATTACGAATAAAATGTGAAAAAAAGTTCAAAATTGCTATTGCAATTTGAAAAATAGGTGTTATAATCAAATTACAAACTCAATAAAACATTTTTAGGAGGAATTTCTTATGAAAAAGATTTCAAAGTCCAAGAAGGGTTTCACACTCGTAGAGATGGTTCTCGTTATCGCTATCATCGTTATCCTTGCAGTTGCAATGATCGGTGGTGTAGCTACTTACATCAAGTATGCTAACACAGCTAAGTCCGTTCTCAATTCTCACAAGGATGAGGTTGAAGCAGGCGTTGCAGAGATCGAGAAGAACATCTAATAGTAGTGTTACTCGAGAACATTGTAGAGATCTATATCTCTTAGTACAGTGTATGTAGATGGAGGGGGGAGATTTCTTCTCCCTCCATTTTTTAGAAAATGGTCCGTTGTGGAAAGAGTTGGGGATTTGTGATAGAATACGACAATCGGAGGCACGTATGCACAGATTAAATAAATTGAACAAACATGCTTTTACCTTGATCGAGATGGTCTTGGTAATTCTCATAATCGTAATCCTGGCTTCAGCCCTGACATATTCCATTGCGAGGTATATCAATAAGACCAAGACCGCAAAGGCAGCTGTTGACAGCAGGGTTGCTGATATGAGAACCAAGAATGCTGATATGAATAATAAGCTCAAAAGCTATGGTTTCTGATAATCGGAGGCAGTTATGAAGAAAAATAAGAATGGTTTTACATTGCTCGAAGTAGTTCTGTCAATGGCAATTATGCTTATAATGGCAACTATGATCATTGAAGGATTTATGTCTACTCTTTCATATTCTGCTAATTCCGCATTATATGCCAGACAGGGTAATGCAAATGTTGCATCAGTAAATCAGGTTGTTGCAAAGAAGATGGTTGGAAAAGACAAGCCTGGTTCGTCAAGCGGAGTAAGCGGTGTTACAAATATGGGAGCAAAGAAGCTCAATCTGACTCTCCAAAAGGATTCCGCAAACGCTAAGTTTACCGTAAACACTTGGAAGACAACAAAATCAGGTAAGTTTATATCACTTAATAAGGGTGAGGAATCAGGAAATGTATCTACGAACAGGTATGCTCTGTCATATTCCTTGCCTTCGGATATTAAGTGTCCTTCCTGTCATAAACCTGATAATCTTGCGATCAGTGCCAAGACCGGTAAGTGGTATTGCTCGGAATGCAGAGTTTATTGTAATTGATATAATCAGTGATAACGGAGGCACTCAGATATGAGAAAGTATAATAAATCCAGAAAGGGTTTTACTCTTCTTGAAGTAGTACTTGCGATAGCTATCATGATGTTGACGGCAAGTGTCTTCTTCTCGTTGATACTCGTTGTAGTCAAATCTCATACAAATGTAGTAGCAGCGAATGATATGGCTGACTTTGCAATGCTTAACGGTCGCGCTATAGAAAATGCGATCATCAACAGTAAGTCGGTAGGTGATTCAGGCGGCAGGACGATAAAGGTAAAAGGTAACAGAGTCTGCAAAGGTGCTACACCGCTTCTTTCAATGGAGCAGTATGAGATCATCCCAAGTGATGACAAGTGGGAAATTTCCGTTTCATTTAGATCTGAAGCTGCTACGAGGACGGTTTATTACACCGTAACTCTTAAAGATCAGGCTAATAAGATCGATGGTATCAACAAGTATACATATACCTATTCCGGATCAGTATATATTCCTCACGGAACTGTAAAGGATACTTCAGGTGATAGTATCGTGGTTAATGATTGGTAATTATAAGATTGAAGATTAATATTTTATATATTTTCTGATATACTGATATTGCCTCGCAGGAGCGGGGCAATATTTTTTTGCCGGGAGACAATTATGAGTATTGTTGTTGGATTGGACGTAGGCGGAAGCACTACCAAGATAGTCGGAATGAAGGACAGGAAGATCGTTACCAAGTGTGTTGTAAAAGCTAATGATCCTGTTACATCCGCTTTTGGTGCATTGGGAAGGCTTATTGATGAGAATGATCTTAAAGTGAGTGATATCTCGCAGGTCAACCTGACAGGCGTCGGAGCATCTTTTTCAACAGGATCGCTCCTGGGCATAAAGACAAGGATCGTTACTGAATTTGTAGCGACGGGATTAGGCGGTCTTTATCTTTCCGGTTTATCGAGAGCAGTCGTAGTATCGATGGGAACGGGTACTGCTTATCTTGATGCGGGCTTTGACCGCGTAAGGCATATAATTGGTTCCGGCGTCGGCGGAGGAACTCTCGTGGGATTATCCAATTCCGTTATCCATGTCGATGATGCCGAGAAACTGTCAGAGATTGCATCTAAGGGTGACATAAACAAGGTCGATCTTACAGTCGGTGATATCTCTAAGACGGAGATACCGGGTCTTTCAATGGATACAACGGCTTCCAATTTCGGTAAGAATAATGACGACCTCTCAAAGGAAGATAAGATAGCAGGCATAATGAATCTCGTTTATCAGTCCATAGGAACGATGTCGGTCCTTGCGGCAAGAAATGCGGGATTGAATGATATAGTCCTTACAGGACAGATGACGTCCATGAAACAGTGTCAGGAGATGTGCGATGCCTTCAGTAAACTCTACAGGCTGAATTTCGTCGTTCCTGATGATGCGGTATATGCAACGGCAGTAGGAAGCTGCATATACGGGGAGGATGACTGATGGCTGAAGGATCAGTAGTAAAGAAAACGAGGGCATTTGAACTTGATTTTCTGAGAGGGCTCGCTCTGTTTTTGATGATACTTATGCATTTCGCGTATGATATCAGATATATCTTCGGATATGATGCCTTTGAGTTTATGGAATACAGATGGTTCTGGGTATTTATCGAGCCGTTCTTTCTTTGCCTGTTTGTAGGTATCTCGGGTGTCTGTTGTACTTTTTCCAAGAATAATTTCAAGCGCGCCGGAAAACTACTTGTCGTGGCTTTGTGCGTCACGGCCGTGACATATGTGGCGACATACCGTTTTGGCATCGAGTGCCTGATCATATTTAATGTCCTTCACATGCTCGCGGTAAGCATATTCGTATACGCACTTCTTTCTCTTATCGAAAAGAAATCGAAGATCGATCCTAAGGTCATGAACGTTCTTCTGACTTTCTTCGGGCTGTATTTTGCACAGGTCGGAAAGGAACTGGTCAAATATGACGGCAAAGTCGATACCAATATCTTTATACCGATCGGTATTACGGGAAAGACACATCCGTTCATGGGAGATTATATGCCGCTCTTTCCGTGGATCGGCGTATTTCTCGTGGGAGCAGTGATAGGAAGGATCATATATTCTGACAGGAAAACGCTGTTTAAGAATGCTCCTGGTCCGTTATTAAAGATCACAAGGCCTTTTGAATTCATCGGAAGGCATTCACTGATAATATATGTCGTACACCAGCCTATAGTTCTGGCTTTGACTTATGGTGTGGATCATCTGTTGAGGAAGATATGTTAAGAGAATACAAGAGATCTTTTTCGAAAAGACATAAGGTGTTAAGCCTGATATTGAAGATCGCGATACCGGTACTTATGGCGGTATCGATCTTTATGTTCTGGTTTATCCCGAATGCTCCTTTCTATACGAGGAAGGTCGCAAACAGCTATTCGGAGTTTATCTTTCCGAAGGTCTCTTACGTCGGGAACTGTTTTTCCAATATCTTTATGTTTTCGTTCACCGAGATGATCGTTATCGTGGGCAGCATAGTTCTTATCCCGGTCATCATTCTTATTATCGCGGGATTTATAAAGAGCATAATCAGGAAGCGTTTAAGGAAGTTCTTATACAGGGGGCTTTGCATCATACTGGCGCTGGTGCTCCTTATCTTCGGTTCGTTCCAGCTGATGCACGGGTTTAACTACAGGCGCGATACGGTTGCGGCCAGGATGGGTCTTAAGCTGACGGAGCGCGAGTATTCCGAGATATATGCCGTCGAGATGTGGGCATATATGGGAATGATCCAGGCGAGGAGCGAGCTCGGGAATGACATCAACGGCGTATCCCATATGAAGACGAGTTTTGCTGAGACGGTATTTGATGCGAATGTGGCATTGGAATACATAAACAGGCAGTATGATCTCGGTATGAGTTCGACCTTTGTGAGGGCAAAGCCTGTCATGGTAAGTTCGTTATGGAGTTATACGCATATCATAGGAATGTATGATCCGATGCTCGGGGAATCAAATATCAATGTCGATTATATGACTGTCTACGAGTTCCCTTATACGGTGTGTCACGAGCTCGCTCATGCAAAAGGATATGCCAAGGAATATGATGCGAATTTTATCGCGGCCATTGCATGCATCATGTCGAGCCGCGCCGATTTCAGATATTCGGGATATTTCCAGATCTTTATCAGTGTCGGATCGCTCCTGGGAAATCTGGACCGGTTCTACAGCTTAAGTGAGTTTGAACCGGTCCTTAAGGATATCCTGGCGGATCAGGCATACTGGTCGTCCAAGGAGACGGGAAGGATATCCGATGTCGTTGCTGAAGTGTCGGAGGCGAGCAATGATACTTACCTCGAGGCCAACGGGCAGGAAGGCGGAACTGACACTTATACCGTCGACAGTAATGATTATGTCGAATATTTCTATAAGTGGATCATGCCGGAGCTCATGAAATGATCACGGTAAACCTTATCGGACATGAAAACTATTACGGGCTCGGTGATATATTGAGGCTCTTTTTCGGAAATGTCAGGGAAGACCGCGACGGGCACAGGGTGACGAGCGAGACGGATCTTGATATCAATATAACAAGCAGGGCAGAAAAAGACGGTGCCGTGACTTTTGTCGAGGGAGAGGAAGATTACTGGAATAAGAAGATCCCGGACAGATTCAAAGAAAGGGTCGATCTCAAAAGGGAATTTAAAAGACAGCTCTATCTTATCCTGTCCGAAAAGACAGGCAGAGATTATCCGTGGGGGAGCCTAACGGGCATAAGGCCGACGGTCGTTGCGTCGGAAGAAAAGAGCGCGGAAGATCTGACATCAAAGTATATGGTAAGGCCCGATAAGGCGGATCTTTGTATGGAGACTTCGCGTAATGAGGCGGATATATTAGGAAGGACGGATAAAGACAAACTGAATGTCTATATAGGAGTTCCGTTCTGTCCGTCCAGATGCGCTTACTGTTCCTTTGTATCGGAAGATATAAGTCATCATATGGGAAGGCTTAAGGATTATTCTGAGGCGCTCTGTGATGAGATATCGTGGATAGGTAGAAAGCTCGATCCGGTTACGTCGGTCTATATGGGCGGTGGAACGCCTACAGTCTTTTCCGATGAAGATTTTGCCGGGGTGATAGAGACAATAATGACATCGATCCCTACAGGTCCTGATACGGAGATCACGATAGAAGCGGGAAGAGCCGATACAGTGACGGAAAGTAAGCTCAAGGTAATGAGGGAATACGGAATAAAAAGGATCTGCATCAATCCCCAGACATTAAGTGACGAGACCTTGAGAAAGTATAACAGGAAGCACACGGTGAAGGACTTTCTGGATGTTTTCGAGAAGGCAAAGGAGCTCGGATTTGAGGTCATAAACTGTGACCTTATAGCGGGGCTTAACATGGAGGAGCCAAAAGAGCTTCTTGAGTCACTCTCGACTCTTATCGGAAAAGGACCGGAGAATATTACGATTCATACGCTCTATAAGAAGAGGCGCGCGTCTCTGGAGCGTGAGAAGGTTATGGGAGATGACGGGGATCATAGGCTCGACAGCGTGCTGTCAGAAGCATATAAGGTGCTTTCGGGGAACGGATATATCCCGTACTATATGTACAGGCAGAAGGATACGAGCCACGGGCTTGAGAATGTGGGGTTCTCGCTTCCCGGAAAAGAATGTATCTATAATGTCGCGATGATGAGCGACAGAAGGAGCGTGATCGCACTGGGAGCGGGTGCGATGAGCAAGAGGATGTTCGGTGATATGAGGCTCGAGAGGTTCCCGACTCCTAAGGATGTTCTCATATACATCCGTGATCACGAAGAGATCATGAGGCGCAAAGCTGATTTTTTCGGGTTGTAAGATCAAATCTTTGATATAATTATCTGGGGTTAAACATTATGAAGGGAAAAAGCAGGTTCACTGTGAGCGGCCGCCAGCTGCTCATCATTATACTTATGCTCTCGTGCTGTCTTGCGTTGCTCACTTTCACGCTCGACAGGCTCGACCGTTATGAAGGCAAAGTTATTCCCGAAGTGACGATCGAAGCGGGAGATAATATTGACCTGTCTCTTTTTACTGATGATATCGAATATGTTAAGCCGGCGATCGACCTAAGTTCGCTCGACAATAAGACTCCCGCTGTATATTATGTGCCTTTCTGGTGTGACAATGTGAGATATACAAGTGTCCTTACCATAGTCGATACCGTGCCGCCCGAGGCTACCGTAAGGGATCTGAAGACGGATGTCAATATTGCTCCCGATGTAATGGACTATGTCGTGAACTGCAGTGACCTGAATCCCATAACGATAGACTTTGAGAAAGAGCCTGATGCAAAAAAAGGCGGTGAGAACGAAGGAAGCGTGAGGTTTACCGATATTGCGGGAAATGAGACTATCCTTCCTGTCAGGCTTCTGGTAATAGATGATTTCGATCCGCCGGTTATAAGCGGTGTCGAGCCTATCGAATCTTATGAGAATGATCCGATCAAGTATAAGGAGAATATATCCGTAAAAGACGACATGGATCCGTATCCGCTTCTTGAGGTGGATAATTCCAAGGTCGATATAACGACGCCGGGAATTTATGAACTGACATACAGGGCGACCGATAAGACGGGAAATATGAGCGAAGTCAAGACGCAGGTCACGATAATCGCAAAGCCTGAAGGATATGTCGAGCCGGATCTTGTCTATGCCGAGGCAAACAAGGTATTGGATACGATAGTTGATAACAGCATGACAGACGCGGAGAAGGGCTTCGCGATCTATAACTGGTGTAAATATAATCTTCACTATATCGGAACATCGGATAAGTCTCACTGGACTGCGGGCGCATATGAAGGTTTCACGACGCTGCGAGGTGACTGCTTTACATATGCCGTCTGTGCCAAGGCTCTCCTGGACTGCGCAGGTATCGATAATTATCTCATCGAGCGGTGCGATCCGGTTACGACAAGCCATTACTGGAACATGCTCTGTGTTGAGGGCGAGTGGTATTATATGGACTGCAGCAGCGCCAACACGCCGATGAACGCATATCTTCTCACGGGAGATGAACTGTGGGATCTTTGCTACGTTCACGGCTTCAGATATAACTATGATCACGAGGGCCTGCCGGAGCCTTCGACCAAGTCGGTACAATACAGGATCAACTATTACGCAAAGACTATCGATCCGGCATGACAGGAGATAATATGAAACTCGGGATAATCGGCGGGCTGGGCCCGATGGCAACAGTATATTTTATGGAGATGATCACTGATCTTACGAAGGCTTCGAAGGATCAGGACCATATTGAGATGATCGTCATCAGTAATCCTAAGACGCCTGACAGGACGGCTTTCATCCTGGGCGGGAGTGATGAGGATCCTCTGCCTTATATAAATGACAGCGCGGAGATACTGGAGAAGAGCGGTGCTGATGTGATCGCGATCCCCTGCATAACGGCTCACTGTTTCCACGGAAAGCTCTGCCGGAATACTAAGGTCCGGGTCCTTAATGCGGTCGATGAGACTGTCGCGGAACTTCAAAGGCTCGGTATAGGGAAGGCCGGCATCATGGCTACCGAAGGTACGGTAAGATGTGAGATCTTCCAGGATGCTTTTCGAAAACATGATATAGAACCGGTAGTGCCGTCAAAAGACATCCAAAAGGATATAATGGACCTGATATATAAAGACATAAAAGCCGGAGAAGAGCCTTCAAAAGAACGGTTTGACCGGATCATGTCATACTTTGGGGACAAAGGCGCAAAGATGGTCGTCTTAGGTTGTACAGAGCTGTCGCTCCTGAAAAAGACGGATCTTAACATGACAGGCACCATAGATGCGATGGAGATCCTCGCCAGGGCAGCGATCAGGGCGACGGGCTACAAGGTAAAAGGTGAAGACTGATGAACATGCAGCAAAGAAATGTAATGGAGTATCTCGACAAGACGGTGCTTCAATATCCGGATAAGGTCGCGTTCTCGAACGGGGATATCAAAAGCGATCTTACCTTCGCGGAGTTATATAAAAGTAGCAGGGCGATAGGAAGTCTCCTCAGTATCAGGGGCTATTACGCCGAGCCTGTCGTGGTATTCATGAAAAAGCATCCGAATGCCGTAAGTGCATTCTTCGGCTGCGTCTACGGCGGCTGCTACTATGTACCGATCGACGAGGAGATGCCGAAGTTTCGAACGGAACTTATCCTTCAGACATTAAAGCCGAGAGTCATGATATGTGATGAGGAAACGGCAGAACTTTCCCGCGGGATGGATTATGACGGAGAAGTCATTCTTTATGACGAGGCAATAAAGACTGCTATCGATGATCAAAGGCTCGGCAAGATCAGGGATGAACAGATAGATACCGACCCGATCTATATCGTATTTACGTCAGGATCCACAGGTATTCCGAAGGGCGTTGTCGCATGTCACAGGTCGGTCATCGATTATATCGAGAATCTCTCAGAGGTCCTGGAATTTAACCATGAGACGAGATTTGCCAATCAGACGCCGCTTTATTTTGATGCTTGTCTCAAGGAGCTCTATCCGACTCTGAAGTTCGGCGCGACGACGGTCATCGTTCCCAAGCAGCTTTTTATGTTTCCTGTAAAGCTGGTGGAATTCCTGAACGAGCATAAGGTAAATACCGTCTGCTGGGTAGTGTCGGCTCTCACGATGATATCGTCATTTAAGACCTTCGAGAAGGTAAAGCCGGAGTATCTTGATAATATCGCATTCGGAAGCGAGGTCTTCCCGATAAAGCAGCTCAATATATGGCGCGAGGCTCTTCCTAATGCCGGGTTCACCAATCTCTACGGACCTACGGAAGCTACGGGCATGTGCTGCTACTTTAAGGTCGACCGCGAATTCGACCTTGACGATACGGTCCCGATCGGAGGTCCGTTCAGGAATACGAGGATACTTCTTCTTAACGAGAAGAACGAACTTTGTAAAGACGGTGAGGAAGGCGAGATCTGCGTTGTAGGAACATCCCTTACGATGGGATACTATAAGAACTTCGAAAAGACAAGGGAAGTATTCGTTCAAAACCCGCTTAATGATCTTTATCCTGAACTTATCTACAGGACGGGTGATATAGGAAAGAGAAACAGCAGGGGCGAACTCTGCTTCGTATCGAGAAAAGACTATCAGATCAAGCATATGGGTCACAGGATCGAGCTTGGCGAGATAGAAGTCAACGTCAATAACATAGAAGGCATAAGACACTGCTGCTGTGTATATGACAAAGAGAAGGACAAGATCCGGCTCTTCTATTCGGGAGACATAGAGACCGGTGAAGTCATAACCGTACTTAAGGACAAGCTCCCGAGATATATGATCCCGAACAAGGTCGAGAAGCTGGACAGATTGCCCCTCACGGCCAACGGAAAGATCGACAGAAAAAAACTTGCTTCAATGTGAAAGGAAAAAGAAAATGGAAGAACTCATCAAGATCCTGAAAGACCTCCATCCGGATGTTGACTTTGACACATGTGAGACATTGATCGACGATAAGATACTCGATTCTTTTGATATCGTATCCGTTATTTCCGAGATCAACGAGGAATTCGATGTCGTCATTCCGGCAGAAGAGATAATCCCTGAGAACTTCAACTCAGCCAAGGCTCTTTATGCCCTCATTAAAAAGATCGAGGATGAGGACTGATAACCGATGATATTCACGTCCGCGGGATTCATTGCCGCAGTCATCATACCTGCGGTATTATACTATCTGCTTCCGAAGAAGGCGCAGTGGCCGCTGCTCCTTATCGCGAGCATCGGTTTTTATTTTGCCGCGGACAAGAGATATCTCATATTCATCTTCGTAACTTTCCTCGCCGCATATATATGCACGATCCTGATGGGAAGGATCGACCTTAAGACAAAGGCATATATCGATTCGAACAAGGATAAGATCACCAAGGAACAGAAGAAGGAAGTCAAAGGCAGGGCCAAGACCCGAAAAAGGATATTCCTTATCATTGGTCTTATAATCGCCCTCGGTATCCTTTGCGTTACCAAGTACACGAACTTCGTTATCGATAACATAAACCTGCTCCTCAAGGACGGCTCAAAGATAAGGGAGATGAACATCATAGTCCCTGCCGCGATCTCTTATTACACGTTCCAGACGTGCAGCTACGTAATAGACGTCTACAGGGGCAAGACGACACCTCAGAAAAATCCTTTTAAGCTGATGCTCTTCGTATCTTTTTTCCCGCTCCTGGTCCAGGGACCGATCTGCAGATATGATGACCTGGCACCGACTCTTTTCGGCGAGCATAAGTTACTCGAGAAGAATATCTCCACGGGCCTTACGAGGATCATCTGGGGCTATTTCAAGAAGGTCGTCGTCGCGAACAGGATCGCTCCTGCCGTGATCGCTCTTACGGGTGATACAGATACATATAAAGGCACATTCGTCTTCGTCGCGATGCTGTTCTACGCATTCGATCTCTACTGCGACTTCACGGGCGGCATCGATATCACCATAGGTATCTCCAAGGTCCTCGGGGTCGACGTAAAAGAGAACTTCAACCTCCCGTACTTCTCGAAAAATATCAAGGAATACTGGAACCGCTGGCACATCTCGATGGGCACTTGGTTCACCGATTATATCTTCTATCCGGTATCCGTCTGCACGCCGATGCTGAAGCTGTCCAAGTGGTCACGCGAACACCTGGGACAGAAGATCGGCAAGCGCGTTACGGTATATCTCGCGTCGCTTCTCGTGTGGTTTACGACTGGCCTGTGGCACGGACCTGCATGGAACTTCATCGTATGGGGTCTCATGAACTACGTTGTCATAATGGCGTCCCAGGAACTCGAGCCCTTGTACGCGAAGTTCCACGGTAAGTTCAAGGTCAAGGACAAGCCTTTGTACGGCATCTTCGAGATAGTAAGGACTATCCTTCTCATGAGCATGATAAGGATGTTCGACTGCTACAGAAATGTCCCTCTGACGTTTAAGATGATAGGAACGATGTTTACGAAGGTGAACCTGAAGATATTCTCTGACGGTTCACTTCTCGGGATCGGTCTTACGGCGGCGGATTATATTGTACTTGCCGTCTCGTTTGTGATCATCCTTACGGTGAGCATCATCAAAAACAAAAGAGGACATGTCATATCCGACAATGCCTTCACATTAAGATATTCGCTCCTGGCACTGCTCTTAATGGGGGTAATAGTATTCGGAGCGTATGGTACAGGCTATGACATGACACAGTTCATATATAATCAGTTCTGAGGAGTCTTATGAAGAAAAAGATCATTGCTTCAATATTGATAATAATCTTCCTTACGGGGGGACTTTGGTTCCTTCAAAGGCTCCTCATGCCCAAATATCAGGGCAAGATCGTCGAGGGCGCCATGATCGAAGAATATTACAAGGAAACGGAAGGTCATGATGTGCTATTTATCGGCGACTGCGAGGTCTATGAGAATTTCTCGACCATGACGCTCTGGGAGGAATACGGCATCACGTCCTACATAAGAGGCAGTTCCCAGCAGCTCATCTGGCAGTCCTATTATCTCCTGGAAGAGACCCTCAAATATGAGAAGCCGAAGGTCGTTGTCTTCAACGTTCTCTCGCTCAAATATAATAAGCCCCAGAAAGAAGCATATAACAGGATGACATTAGACGGCATGAAGTGGTCGATGTCCAAGGTCAACGACATCAAGGCGTCGATGACGGAAGAGGAGGATTTCATAGACTATGTCTTCCCGATACTGCGGTACCACTCGAGGTGGCAGGAACTTACGTCAGACGACTTTAAATTCCTTTTCGAAAAGGAGCCGGTGACCGTAAACGGCTACTACCTGAGGACAGACATCATGCCCCAGGGTGAGTTCCCTGATCCTATGCCGCTCGATGATTATTCCTTCGGCGAAAACGCCATGATGTATCTCGACAAGATGACGGCTCTGTGTAAGGACGAGGGGATTGAGCTTATCCTGATCAAGGCTCCGATAGAGTATCCGTACTGGTATCCGGAATGGGACGAGCAGGTAAGTTCATATGCCGAAGAAAACGGCCTTACATATATCAATATGATCCCGCTTTCCGAAGAGATCGGGCTTGATATGTCTCATGACACCTATGATGCGGGACTTCATCTGAATGTCTACGGGGCGGAAAAGCTAGCCTCATACTTCGGACAGTATATTGTGGATAACTACGGCCTTGAAGATCACAGAAATGATCCGAAATACACCAAAATATACGAGGAAAAGATCAAGCTTTATAATAAAATGATCGAAGAGATGAATAATATAACGGAGGAAGAATAATGAAACCACTTAAGATCGCGGCAGTTTTGATATCATTTATCATGGTCATGGGCTTTGCGGGATGCAATGGAGAAGAGACCGCTTCAGGTGAGGAGTCAAAGGCAGCTGATGCCACGGAAGCCGTCGCTTCTGATAATTCAGGGGCAGCCGAGAGCAAAGCTCAGGAAAGCTCATCCAGTCTCAAGTTCGTCGCCAAGGGCAAGGAAATTGCCATAGACATGGATACGTCATCATTCATCAGTGACCTCGGTGATCCGGTGAGCTATTTTGAAGCCGAGTCATGTGCCTTCCAGGGACTTGATAAGGTATATACCTATTCGGATTTTGTCATAAGGACTTATCCTGACGGCGACAGGGATCTCGTATCATCCGTCGAGCTCAAGTCGGATCTCGTAAACACGGCAGAGGGAGCATATATCGGAATGACCGAAGACGACATAAGGGGACTTTATTCCTCTTATAATATCGATGGCGACGGCAATTCGTCGATGACGATAGTCGACGGCGGAACAAAGCTGTCCTTCATCTTCAAGGACGGCACGGTTGAGTCTATTACTTATACCGCAGCGGAATAAATAACGTATTATTCCTGATCACAAGTCAAACCAGAGAGTAAGAAGGCCCGGGATATCTTTTACTTCGGGCCTTCTTCTGTATAATATATTCAGAAAGATCAAAGGAGACGAAGGATATGGGTCTTGGAAAAATGCTTTTAAGAACGATGGTAGGAGTTCCGATCCGCCATTCTCATTCTCTTATAGATACGGCAGTCGCATCGGCAAGCGCAGCGGCAGCCGGAGCGGTAGTTGCAAACATCATGGGAAGCAGACAGCAGGCAAGGGAAGCGGCTTATGCTCATCAGCCGGCCGCTCAGCAGTCGGGAACAGTTAATTCCACACATGTTAATACACTTCTGGGAAAACTCGCTCTTTGCTATTATCTCGCAAGGATCGACGGTATCATCTCGGTAGACGAGAAGATCGAACTCGATAAGATCGCCGCAGGCATCATGAGTGATGCTTCGATCCCGGCATCCGAGAAGGGAAAGGTATCGGCTATAATGAACGATCAGGCGATATCGTTCATCACTGTCACATCATATCTTGATAAGGCCGAGCCTTCGGCACTCATCTCTTTTGTCAACGATATCGATAATATCGCGAGACTCGGAGGTGTGACGGTCCAGGAGAAGAAAGTCATCAGCATGTTCAAGGACTATGTGGCAAGAAAGACCGGTTATTCATTTGCCAGGGAAGACGACAATGTTGTTTCCGTCGACCTGACCTGTCCTAACTGCTCGGGCCAGATGGAACTCGATTCCACGATGCTCCGTGCCAACTGTCCTTTCTGCGGATCTTCCAAGATCATTGACGCGAAGCAGATCTCGAACGTCATGGCGGGAAGAAACGGAAATAATAACGCATAAGATATAGGAATTCATATCCGGAAATGAAAAAGGGTGTCACATTGGACACCCTTTTTGCTTTGCTGGTCGAGGCGACAGGACTTGAACCTGCGACCCCATGCTCCCTAAGCACGTACGCTACCGACTGCGCTACGCCTCGATTTTTGCTATGAAATTATACTCCATTAAGAATTCTCTTGTCAATAATACAAACATATGACATTATGCCGTAATCGTTTGATGTTTACAAAAACAATGATATGATGGATATGAACGGTTGTGAGCGTTTGGGAGGTTTAGAGTATGATAAAGGGGACAGTTGGAAGGCTCCTATTCCTTTTTGCGTGTGTTGTTACACTTGTTGCGATAGTCGTACCTTGTCAGAAGATCGAGGTCATTACAGGGAAGAAGACCGATGTTTCATATACCGGACTTATGCCTTCTGTCATAGGAGTGGGCCTTATCTTACTTGCCGTTATGGGCATCCTCTTATCACTCGGACGTCACTGCAGATATTCACCCTGGATAGGCACGATCGCAGGCATTCTGATCGGCGTGAAGCTGGTACTGCTTTCCGCGGCAAACGGTCATCTTGAACATACGGCCAATAAGTTCGCGGAACTCTTCAAGGAAGTGGGCGCGACAAATCTCGACAATCTCGAATATACAAGGACTGTATCGAACTATTACGGCTTCTATGTCCTCGCGGGCGCCGCAGTCCTTATGATAATAACGAGCTTTATCTGCCTCGTCACCAATCCTCCTTTGGAGGAATGATCTTCAGGAGAATAGAATATGAGCGGGAATGTTATAGGAAAAGACGAAGTCAGGAAAAGCGAGATCATCAATATCTCGGTAATTACCTTAGCCGTATTTATCCTTACTTTCTTCATTTGCCCGTTTTCCCCGCTCTACAGATATATATTCAGCTATGACGAAGTCTGCTACAAGATGATCGTCAAAGGAATGACGAAGGGATCGCTTCCTTATAAGGATCTGTTCGATCATAAGGGACCTCTCACATACGTCATCCTCTTTATCGGCTACATCCTCGCCGGAAAGCATGATATCGGCATCTGGATCTTAAGTGCGGTCATAGATTCCCTGGGATTCGTCTTCCTATACAAGATATCCGGTCTCAAGCTTACGAAGGAGGGGGCACTTCTCAGCACGGTCCTCCTTATGGGGATTAGCTCTGTCTTTGTCACCGACGTTAACATCTTCGCTTCGGGAGCAAAGCCTGATAATTTCATCTTTGCCGCACTTTGCATCTCGGGATACCTCTTCTTAAAAGGCACCATGTTTTCGAAAAAGGGAACTTATATCATCCCCTTAAGATCGCTCTATATCATAGGAGTCCTCTGCGGACTCGTGTTCATGATAAAGCTCAATGTATGTTTCTTCTACCTGGCCTTTGTCGGATGCTATTTCCTCTGGCTCATAATAAAGAAAAAGTCAGCACCTTTCTTTAAGTCCTCGGGCATCTTCCTGGCAGGTATCGCGACCATTACTTTACCTGTCCTTACGGTCATGGAGATCAACGGGAGCTTCGGCGCATTCGTCGATGACTATATCTCTTTCAATCTTTCCTACGGTTCGGGCTTTGGCGGCATCTATCTCATGTCCGGCAGTGTTTCCGTGGCGGGAAAGATCAGCATCACAGTCTTCCTGATCCTTTGCGTTCTCGCGCTCCTTAAGGATGTCATGAGAAACAGGATCGGTTATCAGAAGATCGTCATGTTCATCCTGGGGATCATAACGTTTTTGGCTCTGACATATTCTGTCACCAATACATATGTCTACGTGATCTTTCTGATCCTCTTCCTCTACGGCACGAATACGGCTTCGGAGAGCATTACCGAGATCTTAAGTTCAAAGAAGATCGTCTTTCCCCTGTCTGTCATCCTCGCTGCTCTGTTCCTCGCATCGGTCATCGCGGTATCTTTCATTAACCCTTTCATACCTTTCGAAAAACAGGATTACGAGACAAAGATCGAAGAATACGGAAAAGCTCATCCTGACGCAAGATATCTCTTCCTGGGCGCTCTGACCCAGCCCATATATGATGCGGCCCTTCCGGGAGGTCCTTCGGGAAGGATGTTCTATGCCCCGAACAAGTTCAGGTCGGAGATGTTTGACGAGCAGTTGCAATATGTAAAAAATCAGGTGCCTGACGTGGTCGTTTTTGCTTTCCTCCCCGAGACCGGAGAAGACGGATTGGCAGAAGGAGAAGACGCGGTCAATACTTTCCTCATGAATAACAACTATACCCTTTATGTCAAGTATCCTTCGCCTGACGGTAATTATCTCGTAAATATGTATGTCAGGAACTGAAGATGAAGACGCTTGAGAGATTTTTTAGATACATCAGGGTCGGGACTTCTTCGAGTGAGACGACCGGAACTCATCCGAGCACGGAAGGTCAGTTTGAACTCGCGAAGATCCTCGTTACTGAGCTCCTTTCCATGGGAATACCGAAGGACGATATCTTTTTCGATGAAGAGCATTGCTATGTCTATGCCCTCATAAGGTCAAACGCGGGAGATGATCTTCCATCGACCGGTTTTATCGCGCATATGGATACGTCGCCTGAGGCTTCAGGTGAGAACATAAGACCGCAGGTGATATTTGATTATGACGGCGGTGACATCACCTTGTCCAAAGGGAAGATCCTAAGCCCTGCGATGTTTCCCGAGCTTTTGCTCTATAAGGGAAAGACGCTCGTCACGACGGACGGAACGACTCTTTTAGGTTCCGACGATAAGTCCGGCATAGCAGAGATCATGGCGATGGCGGAATATTTCATGACCAATAAGGATATACGTCACGGCGATATCAGGATCGCTTTCACGCCTGACGAGGAGATCGGCGAAGGGATCATGTTCTTTGATACTGAGAGATTCGGATCAGGTCCCGCATATACCGTCGACGGCGGAAGATTAGGAGAGATATCCTACGAGAACTTCAATGCTGCTTCAGCGGTCATAACCGTAAACGGACTTAATGTCCATCCGGGCGAAGCCTACGGCAAGATGATCAATTCCCAGCTTGTCGCAATGGAGATAGCAACGCGTCTTCCGAAGGATCAAAGACCCGATAATACCCGCGACAGGGAGGGATTCTTCCACCTCTGTTCTATCGAA
>JAILNZ010000098.1 GCA_024691135.1 Clostridiales bacterium | reverse complement strand
AAAGAGCTGCTGCAGGAAGTCCGTCCTCAACATTTGTAATGCTGATCTTTTCGGATCGGATTATTCCCTGATCGATAAGATAATCGGATATGATTCCGAGGAATTCCTGGATTATGCGATCGTATTATTTGGTGAACCTCGTGACGGCGCAGGAGCATCTGAGGATGAATTGGTCATGGAAGCTTCTCTTGAAGGAGGCAAGGTATATTACGTAGCTATCCCTCTTTCAACTCCTGGAGTATCTCTCCACAGTGAGTTTGACGTAACTTTGGAATACGAAGAGCAGGACAAGCATGATCCGGAAGCTTTCATCAGAAGACTTTATGATGTCGTACTTAACAGCGATCCTGATGAAGCCGGCGTGAAGGACTGGGTCAATAAGCTCAACAACGGTTCTACCGGAGCTGATGCCCTTAAGGATTTCATGAGCAAACCGGGATATAAGGGCAACGATCTTAATGATGAGGATTTCGTCAAGTCCGCATACAAGATCTGCTTTGACCGTGAGCCTGTCAAGTCCGAGGTCGACTACTGGGTTGATTCACTCAAGAAGATATCCAGAGATCAGATGATCACTGATTTCATCAACACGACAGAGTGGGATGACTTCTGCAAGTCCTACGGAGTAGAATCAGGAGCAAGATTCCCGATCAACGATCCTTATAACGCTTTGGATTTCACGATCAGATTGTACACATGCTGCCTCGAGAGAGAGCCTGATACCGAAGGTCTCATGTACTGGAATGAGAATCTTGTAAATCACAAGATGACGGGAACTGAGGTAGCCAAGTTCTTCTTCGAGTGTGCTGAGTTCACATCCTTCAAGACGGATGACAAGGAATTCATTACCAGACTCTACAGAACGATGCTCGGCAGAGAGCCTGAACCGGAAGGATTTGCATTCTGGATGAACGATATCACGATCGAATCCCGCGAGCAGGTATTTATGGGATTTGCAAGATCTCCTGAATTCCATAGTGTTTGTGAACAGTGCGGTATCGTCTGCATGTAATGAAAAGACTTCTATAACAGATTTTGAGGGTTGCCTTCGGGCAGCCCTTTTAAATGTGCGGATTCTTTATAAAAACGCTGATTAGTGAGATACTTGACATGAAAGAAGATCACAACAGATAAGAAGAGGTCATATGCATTTTGTTGATGCCAAAGGAATACTTACGACGAGCGGCGGGGGCTGCGGTATGAACGTTTACCGCGGCTGTTCGCACGGGTGCATTTATTGCGACAGCAGGAGCACCTGCTATCAGTTCAAGCATCCGTTTGAAGATATCGAAGTCAAGCAGAATGCACCCGAACTTTTGTTGAAGGCATTAAGGAGCAAGCGCAAAAAATGCATGATCGGGACAGGGTCCATGTGTGATCCTTATCTTCATATCGAGAAGGATCTGGAGATAACGAGAAGGTGCCTGGAGATCATAGAGGAGTACGGTTTCGGCGTAGCGATCCAGACCAAATCGGATCTGATACTTCGCGATATAGATCTTCTCGATAGGATCAACCGGAAGACCAAGGCAGTCGTTCAGATAACGCTCACAACCTATGATGACGTTCTTTGCGGAATACTCGAGCCAAATGTATGTAACACAAAGCGCCGTATCGAAGTCTTGGAGGAAATGGAGAAAAGAGGCATACCGACAGTTGTCTGGCTTACTCCGATCCTGCCTTTTATCAACGACTCGGAAGAGAACATAAGAGCGATCCTTGATGAATGCGTAAGGGTCAAAGTGAGGGGTGTGATCTCTTTTGGAATGGGCCTTACCCTGAGAGAAGGAGACAGGGAATATTTCTATTCTAAGCTCGACGAACATTTTCCGGGCCTTAAGGAAAGATACATAAGACAATACGGATACGCTTATGAGGTCGCAAGTCCTGATTCGCCAAGGCTCATGAAGCTCTTCAGAAGAGTGTGCAGTGAGAACGATATCTTATATGAGCCCGACAAGTGCTTCTCATACTTACATGAATTTCCCGAAAGACATGAGCAGATAAGTCTTTTCGACATGTGATCCTGTTATCTGAAGTCCGTAAGCTGATTGCCGTTCGTATCGAACTTTGCGGTCTTTCCTGAACTGTCCGTGACGAGATAGACCGAGTCATCAAAGTATATGTATCTGTAGATCGGTTCGATTATATAATTCAGATCTTCGTCAAGGACACCGACACTTCCCAGACCGTCGTCAGGGATAAATATCTCGAGATGACCGTCCATGCAGTAGAAATGAGAAGTGCTGTCGTCCTGAAGAAAGCCGGGGATCTCTTTTATTATGTTTTCATTGCTGTCGATGAGAACGATCCTGTTATTATGCCAGTTATCCTTGTCTTCGATCATGGCAATGAACCTGTCTGGATTGACATAATGAATGTTATAGTAACTTGTGCTCAATACAAGGTTTAAGTCTTCATCGAGAAGACCGTTTCCTGTTTCCGCATCGTAAACGCGATAATAAGTCGGCAGATATTCCAGATCCTCTCTGTAGAAAGAGTAATCGAAGATATTATCGTAGATCAGAGGGACGAGGATATTAAGATCCTTATCGGCCATTCCGTATTTGCCGCCGATATATATCTTGCCGCCGTCATATTCGGTAAAGCTCTTGCCGTTAACGACGATATTCGGGAAATCCTTCTCGAGCTTTAAGATCATCCTGAAGTCTTTGATGTTAGGAAAGCATCCCATACTCTGATAAGGTTCCGTATTGACGTAGATATTGTAATTAATTGTGTCTCCCACGGGATTTTTGTCGATCATCCTGATCGAGACGCCCTTATAATCATAGCTTGTGTACTCATACCAGAATATGAGATATTTTTCACCGTTAACATCGACCTTGAAGAATTCCTGATTTGGAAGGATATCAAAATAGAACAGATAGTCATTATCATCTTCGAGCTCGCTGAACAGAACCTCGTTTGATCGCTCCGTCATAAGATCGGTCAGCTGATATACGGATGTCGCATTCGAAAGAGTGATCTCTTCAGGATCTTCCTCCGGTTCTTCTGTCGTACCGGAGCTTTCCCGTTCGTATGATCTTTTATCCCTGCCCGTATCTTTTTTGTGGCAGCCGGTGATCCCCGTAAATATCGTCAGGATCAAAATAGCGGTAAGAATCTTTTTCATGGTCAGAACTCCTGTTTTTCTGTTTCTTAACCATAAAGACAGGTTTTATGAGAAAATGTTACACCTTCCAGGGTCTTTTCTTTCCGAGCCAGCCTCGTTCCTCCCAATACCTCTTGTCGTATTCGCCTGATGCCATGTCCTTTATCTGGAGCATCCTCATCATTGAAAAGAAAAACCTTGTCCTGATCCCGACACGGATCTTTGATGACTTTATCTTCCCCACAAGTCTTTCCATATCGTTCCGGATCTTTTCTTTCCTGTCCGGCTTTACTTCGTCCCAGCAGGAAGCCTGAATGGCTTTGCAGTAAGTCTTTATATACGGGACCCCCATATAGAACAAAGCGGTGGTTATATCCTTTCCTGCTGTTTTGGCTCCCGCGCCCGCAGCAGTTGAGATGACAACGGCCTTCTTTGAGAACATGGCTTTGCGGGGCCTGTGGGACATCCAGTAAGAAAACGTGAGGTCCAGGAACGATTTCATCGGTGCCGATGCACGAAGACAGTATGTCGGAGTCGTAAATATCAGAAGATCGGACTGAAGGACAGACCTCATGATCCGATCCTTATCCTCGAAAAAGGGACATTCCGATTCATCCTTTATGCATCTGTAGCACCCCGTGCAGAAGTGATCCAGATCCCTCGGGAGAAAGAATTCATGGACTTCGTTATCTCCCAGAGAGGAGATAAGCAGACTTGCGATATTATAAGTGCTTCCCTTGTGGTTCTGTCCGTGTATTGCCGTAATGATCATTTCTCTGCCTTTCCGTAATTGCCACTGAACTGTCTTATATGTTTCCCGATGAGCCTTACGGCTTCTTCTTCGGCCCCGGGATCCCTGTCGCATACCGTGAGGAGCATATAGATCGGGGCATAAAACTCGACTGCCAGCATCTTGGGATCAGCTGATCTGAACTTTCCCGCCCTGATAAGAAGGTCGAAGATACCTGACTGATACTCGACAGGATCCATGTAGAACTGCTTCGTATAAAGGTCTGCAAGACCCTGATCCTTAAACTGTTCCAGCGTGAGCATCTTCCTGAACCTGCTCAAGTAACCGTCATGAAGAAAATAAAGAAAAAGGTCGGTTCCGATCCTTACAAGGTCATCTTCCGAGATATCCATATATATGCCGGCATCAAGATCCTTGTCATTCCCGTTGATCCCGAGAGACATTGCCTGCTTCCCGTATCTTACGTTTATGCTCTCTATGATCGCATCAAAGATGTCCTTTTTACTTTTAAAGTGCTTATAAAGGGAAGGTGCCTTGATCCCGACGGCATCCGCTATCTGCCCCACATAAACATCCCCGTACCCTTTCTGCGCGAAAAGGGTGAGCGATTCGTCGATTATCTTTTCTCTTGTATTCATATAAGGGACTGCTCCTTGGCTAATTGTAATTAGCCAAATTATAAGCTAACCGCGATTAGCCGTCAAGGGCTCTTTCGGGTGATTTGTAACACGTTTATATTTAATATATAATCCAAGAAGCGAGACTGAATGCCGCCTTGAGACGGCAGGGAACAGAGGTTTTTATGAACGCAGATCTTGACGAGAGAATTGAATTCAAGCGTAATGCCGTATTGGGAATGGATTCGCTCGATGTGGATAACGACAATCTTTTGCAGTTCTTTGATCTTTATTGTGATTTCCATAAGAAAAAGGCGGAATTGAGCGACGTTGACATCGTGATCAACAAGGCTCTTGACGGAGTCATGAGAAGGGTCGTCGATGTCAATATGCTCTATAAATATGACGGAGAGAAATTCGTCAAGATGACCTATCTGTCGCTTTTCGGAAGGATACCGGGGCTTCTTGAGAAGGAGGAGCTCCTGTGCGACATGAAGTTTGACTTAAGGGCCAAGCAGGACATCATATTCAGCCTTGCTTCTTCCGAGGAGGGCAGGTTCCGCAATGTGTCGTTGTCCGGATTTGACAGCGTCGACGCTAAGGATATCCTCAAGTATGACGACAGGGAGTTTATACGAGTAGCTTATCTTCTTATCTTTGGAAGACAGGCCGATCTCGAGGGCGAAGAGCAGTTCCTCAGAGTCTTAAGGAGCAAGGAGAGAAATAAGCCAGAGACACTTAAGATACTGTCCGAATCGGAGGAAGCACAGAAGATCGGACTTAAGATAAACGGTCTTGAGGAAGCGATACTTAACGAGCCGCGCGAGAAAAAGATCTATTCAGTACCGGTACTCGGCAAGATCTTGAACTTTTTCAAGGGACTTAAGAATAATAACAGACAGATAAGGGCGCTCAAGGCAGAAGACACCAAGCTCTTTGACATGATGCAAAGCAAGCTCGCAACCGCCAACGATAATATCCGTGAGCTCAAGCTCAATAACGAACTCCTTAATGCCGAGATCAGAAGGAACGGCTCTGAGACCGCGCGCCTCAAAAAAGAAGTGGATGAGTTAAGATCTCAGATCGAGCTTCTTAAGAAGGAAAGCAGGTGATCTTCGTGGATAAGGATAAGATCGCACAGGCAAGACCCGTCGAGAAACTCTTTGAGAAGCTCCTGACACAGAATATGCTCAACATACTGGCCGATGAAGCATGCTCTGAAAAAACATTCGAGAACCTCCTTACGGCCTTAAGGATCTATATAAGCAGGAACGACTGCGATGTCAGGCTCTATGTGATGAGCGATCCTTCTACCGATGACAAGGTATTGGAGATGTCATACAGCATGGATCTGGATGACTATGTCGAAGTCCTTGACGGTGCAGGCGAAGGGGAGCTTTTGACCTATATCATGTCATGCAGCATGATGATAACGGACGATAGGGATTCGGATCTTATTACCCTCGCGAAGAAGTTTTATCTTCCGAGAGTCCTTACAGAAGAAGGAGCAACGCTCCTTTTCGATCAGGGGATACTTCGGATATCTCAGGATCCGGTTGACATATGCTCGGCTTTCATGCTCGTGAAGGACAAAAAGCACAGGGATGAGATGAGCGGGCATCGAAGACTCGCGTAAAGGAAGGACAGTATGAGGATAGCAATAGCAACGGTTCAGGTGCCCTTCACTACGGGCGGGGCGGAGATCCTGATAGACATGTTAAAGGAAGAACTGATAAAGCGCGGCCACCAGGCGGATGTCGTGAGCATCCCGTTCAAATGGTATCCGTGGCAGACTCTCGTTCAGTGCATGACTATGGGAAGGACGCTCGACCTCACGGAAGCGAGCGGCGAGAAGATAGACAAGGTCATCGCGATGAAGTTCCCCGCATTTTACGTTAAGCACGATAACAAGGTGCTCTGGATGATGCACCAGCACCGTCAGGCCTACGACATGTGGGATACGCCCTACAGCGACATCCAGACATGGGAAAACGGCCTCGAGATCAGGGACTTCATAAGAAGATGCGACAAGCGCTATATCGAAGAGTGCAGGCACAAGTTCACGATCTCCGGCAATACCACCGGCAGGCTTAAGAAATTCCTGGACATCGATTCGGAGGTCCTGTACCACCCGCCGAAGAATTATGAGAAACTGAGGCTCGACGAGTACGGCGACTTCATCTTCTATCCGAGCAGGATCAATAAGATCAAGCGCCAGAGGATGCTCGTCGAGGCAGCCAGATATACGAAGACCGACGTCAAGATCGTCATCGCGGGCGGCGGCGGCAAGGAGGAAGTCGATTACCTTAAGGAGAAGGTAAGTAAATACCGTCTCGAAAACAAGGTTAAGCTCGTGGGCTTTATCTCCGAAGAACAGATGCGCGACTATTACGCCAAGTGTCTGGGTGTA
Source organism: Clostridiales bacterium (assembly GCA_024691135.1). Lineage (GTDB taxonomy): Bacteria > Bacillota > Clostridia > Saccharofermentanales > Saccharofermentanaceae > Saccharofermentans. The sequence goes on along the minus strand of JAILNZ010000098.1, from coordinate 17,252 downwards.
TACTTCGGAGCATATGACGAAGACTACGGCTACATTACTCTCGAAGCTTTCTTCTCCGAGAAGCCCGTTATCGTTCACAAGGATGTCGGAGGACCTCTCGAGTTCGTCAGGGATAACGAGAACGGCTATGTGATAGATACCGACCCGAAGATCCTCGCGGAGAAGATCGATAAGCTCTACGAAGACAGAGATGAAGCAAGAAGACTCGGTTCATGCGGCAAGAAGACACTCATAGACATGAACATGAACTGGGATTACGTTATAAACAGATTGTTGGAATGAGGTAATGACAGTGGAAAAGCCTACGCTTTTATATGCGAGTCCTTTTGCTCCGAAGGAGAGCGGTATATCGGATTACTCCCTGATACTCGTAAACGCGCTCTCGGAGTTCTTTGACATCACGCTCTATATCGACGATTACGAGATAACATCCCCGGACCTTCAGGACTTCAAGGTCCTCCGTGCGGGCGTTGACGTCGTCGATTTCGGCAAATTTGACTATAAGATCTACAACATGGGCAACAACGCCGAATACCATGTCTACATCTATGACGCCGCGATCGAACATCCGGGCGCGGTGATCCTTCACGATCTGTCCATCTGCGATTTCATGCAGGGCTACATAAGGAAAAAGGAGATACCGTACTTTACCCATATCTATGAGCACTTCGGCATCGATGCCTTTACCGCGCTCAAGGAAGCGAGGATCGACGGTACTTTCGGTAAGGACATAGTATCCAAGCTTACGCTCAATGACGAGCTCATGAGAGTCGGAAACAAGATGATCGTCCATTCGGAATATTCCAGGAACAAGCTCGCAGAAAGCGGCTATGTCAAAAACTGTGACCTTAAGAAGATCAACATGATCGAACAGATAAAGACGGGCGAGACCTTTATCCCGAGAGAAGAACTCACGGATAAGTTCGGCATCCCGTCAGATGCTATCCTCGTCTGTGCCTTCGGCTTTGCGAGCGAGTATAAGTTCAATATCGAGACGGCAAGGGTCGTTAAGGAACTTATAAAGGAGACCGGAAAGAAGATCTGCTACGTCATGGTGGGCCCGGGCGATTATGCCGACGGGGAACTCAAGGACGGCGAAGTCATGAAGACCGGATATACCACCCTCGAAGAATTCAACAGCTTCGTAAACTGTGCCGATATCATCGTCAACCTCAGATATCCTCCTTTGGGTGAGACATCGGGCTCGATGCTGAGGATCCTTCAGCTCGGCAAACCGTGCATCACGAATAACGGCGGCTGGTTCTCAGAGATCCCTGACGACATAGTATGTAAGATCGAGATCGGGAATGTGGATAAGGAACTTAAGGCGACCCTCAAAGAACTGATCAACGATCCCGAGAGGGCAAGGCTGACAGGCGAGAGAGCGAAGGAACATATTAAGGAATATCACGGCAAGAGACTTATCGCCAAGGAGTTCTACGACTTCCTGACGAAGTGATCTGATATAATGGGCAATATGGAAAATGACAGAATAGACATCATCGTATACTGGGTGGACGGCTCGGATGAGAAGTGGCTTCAAAAGCGCACTTCCTATTCGCCTTCCTCAAATACCGATATGTCTGCTGCCAGATACAGGGATACCGAGACCTTAAGATATACGTTCAGAGGTATCGCGAAGCACATGCCCTGGGCGGGCAACGTCTATTTCGTGACCGACGGGCAGATCCCTTCATGGCTCAATACTGATGCACCGGGATTAAAGATCGTCGACCATAAGGATTTCATACCCGCGGAATATCTTCCGACATTCAGTGCCAATCCGATAGAACTGAATTTCCACAGGATCGAAGGACTGTCGGATAAGTTCATCGTATTTAATGACGACTTCATAACGACCGCGCCGACTTCTCCCGAAGACTTTTTCGTGGACGGGAAGCCGCGCGACATATTCATGGAATATCCTGTCATGTGCGGCGGGAAGACCCCTGTGTTCTCTTCGCTTCTGACAAACACATATAATCTTATCGGACGTCACTTCGAGCGCAGCGAATACAAAAAAAGGCTCAGGTCCAAGATACTGTCTCTCAAGTACGGCAAATACTTCTTCTATAATCTCATGATGTACATGATGCCGTTCCCGAAGTTCTTCGGACTCCTGACGCCGCACTTTGCAAGGCCGTACCTCAAGTCGACATTTGAGAAGGTATGGGAACTCGAAGGCGAAGCGCTCGATAAGGTCTGCCATAACAGGTTCAGATCAGGTGAAGACATCAATATCTACGCCATGAGGCTCTGGAACCTCATGGAGGGCAATTTTGTCCCGGGAAATATCCATAAGGACGGCAAGGCCTATCTTCTGACAGACCTCGACGACACGAGGGAAGCGTCTCTCGACATAAAGAGGAACAGGCGAAAGCTCATCTGCATAAACGATGACTTAAGCGACGCCGACTTCGACGACGCCAAAAAGTTATTTCTGGACTCTCTTGAAGAAATCCTTCCTGAGAAATCTCTTTTCGAAAAAGGTGAAGACCGATGATCGAAGAGAAAGTCTCAGTCATAATAGCTGTCTACAATACCGAGAGATATCTCGAAAAATGCCTTGATTCCGTAATGAGCCAGGACTACGAAAACATCGAGCTCGTGCTCGTCGACGACGGCAGCACCGACAAGAGTCTTGAGATCATGGAAGGATATAGGAACAGGTATCCCGATAGGATCACCGTTCTCAGGAAGGAGAACGGCGGTCAGGCTTCGGCAAGAAATCTCGCTCTCGGAAAGATCACGGGTACATACCTGACATTCATGGATTCTGACGACTACATCGATCCCGATTATATAAGGACTCTCGTTACGGCGGCCGTGGAAAACGGTTCCGATGCCGTCATATCGGGACAGTACAAGGTCACTTCCGAAGGCGTCGTTAAAGATACGATAAGTTATAAGGTAAGTGGCGGCAGATCACCTCAAAGAAGGCTCAATATCGCAGGCAAGCTCTACAGGACGGATTACATAAGAGAACATAACATCACTTTCCCGGAAGGAAAGCTCTATGAGGATAATTCCTTCAATCTTCTCGCGCTCTTTTTAAGCCCGAAGATCCTGGTCCTTCCTTATGAAGGTTATTACCAGGTTATCCGCGAAGGCAGCACCACGGCAAAACTCATCGATTGCAGTAAGCTCCCGTTCGACAACTGGGAATACTGCATAAGGACAGTCAAGGAATCCGGGATCTGTGGCGTTGACATGGAGCTTTTTGACTTTACGGTAATAAGCTTCTTTACTTATTTCCTGATGGTCAGGAATAAAAAGAGGGAATATCTTCCGAACGAGAAGAAGAATTCGATCGATAATGCCCTTGAGATCTCGGACAGATTCGAGAAGATGACGAATGTTTTTTTCGATAAGTTCAGGCAGAACAGATACATAAGGCTCTTTAGGAACAGTGAGCTTCCCTTAAAGCAGAAGCTCGGTGTCCGGGTCTTCTATTCGTTTGCGTCGAAGAACAAGCTCAGGAACTTCGTCCGTCTTTTCTATAAGGTGTAAGGGAGGGCCGTTCATGAAATACTACATCTGCGAGAGGGAATTCGACGGTTTTGACAGCCTTACTGCACGCGGCAAGGCCAGGGAGGACGCCGAGAAGATCGTAAAGAGGGAAGGGTATATGCCGATAGAGATCGACGTTCCCGACAGGTCTTCTTACAGCATCCCCAAAAAGATCCTCTGGCAGTTCCGGATAATCCCCTACTGGAAGAAGAACCTGAAGCACGCATCCAAAGGCGACGAGCTGTTCATACAGTTCCCTTTCAGGGAGCACTCGGTATTTCTCCCCCTCATCATGAGAAGGACAGCCAAACGGGGCGTCCGTATCACCATGCTCGTCCACGATCTCGAAAAATACAGATGCCTCAGAGAACAGGGAAGATCCGTTTTCGATAAGGTGAAGTGCTACTTTGACGCAAAGAGCCTCAAGTACGCAAATAAGCTCATTCTCCATAATAAAAAGATGATCGAAGCCGCAAAAAAAGACGGGCTTAATGACACGCGCATGTATGAGCTCGGGATATTCGATTATCTTTGTGAGGTTTCCCGGACCGGCAAGAGGGGGCTTAACGAGCCCGTTGTCATAGCAGGGAACCTGACACAAAAGAAATCAGGATTTGCCTATGATCTCCCGTCAGGCACGGCATTCAATCTCTACGGCCCGGGATATGAGGGCGGGCCTTCGGGCCTCATCGATGTCAAAGGCAAGTTCTCTCCCGAGGAACTTCCTTCCGTGATCGACGGCAGCTTCGGACTTGTCTGGGACGGGCCTTCGGCTGATACGTGCGACGGTGTTTTCGGAAAGTATCTTAAGATCAATGCTCCGCATAAGACATCGCTTTACCTCGCGTCAGGACTTCCGGTCATAATCTGGAAGGATGCGGCCATGGCTGATTTCATTAAACAGAACGGTCTCGGGATCACGATAGACAGCATAAGCGAGATCCCTTCCAGGATCAAACTCCTGAGTGACAGGGATTATGAGATAATGCTCCAAAATGTCAACAAGATCTCCGGCAAAATACGCACCGGTTTTTATCTAAAGAGCGCCTTGGAAAAATAAAAATTGTGTTATAATCTCTCATGATCAGGGTTTGACACATATGAAAGACAAGGTAAGAGAGAAACAGCATAAGATATGTAAATTGAATTTACTGGGCATAGGCAGCGGTTTTTTGATTTTCTTCACGCTGAGTGCCTTTATTACTGTCCTTGTTTTTGCCCTCCTTTTCATCTTCCACGGATTCGGCGCGACTATCCAGGATTACGGCAAGGTCCTTGCAGGCCTTGCGATCTTCGAGAATCCGTTTTTATGGGCAGGCATCATCCTGATCTACTTCACCTCTGCCTACCTCGACCTTAATTCCAAGGTCTTAGGCGTCGTATTCTGCCTTATCCCGATCGTCCATCTGGCAGTGCTGATCCTCCTGATCAAGGTCAGCCTCCGCGAATACAAGACGGAGAAGCGCAAGCTCGAGATAGCGGATAACATCCTTTTGTCCGACAAATGCGACACCAGATATCCGATCCTTCTTATCCACGGCATATTCTTCAGAGACTGCCAGGTCCTGAATTACTGGGGACGTATCCCCTATATCCTTGAGCGTAACGGCGCGAAGATCTATTACGGCAATCACGAGTCCTGCAATACGGTCAAAAAGAGCGGCGAAGACATCGCGGAAAGGATCCGCGAGATCGTTGAAGAGACCGGCTGCGGCAAAGTAAACATCATCGCACACTCCAAAGGCGGTCTTGATGTCAAATACGCCGTCGCGAAAACAGGCATCGCTCCATATGTCGCTTCCGTAACCACGATCAGCACGCCGCACCACGGCTGTGAATATGCGGATTTCTTCCTCGGCAAGATGCCGGTAAAGGCAAAGACGGTCCTTGCGGGAATTGCAAACATGGTCTTCGAGAAGCTCGGTGACCGTGAGCCTGACGTTCTTGCTGCCGTCGAAGAACTTACGACCTCCAAGTGCAATGAGCTCGACCGCGAGACGGCTGACTTTGATTTTGCCTCCCACGGCATCTTTACACAGAGCATCGGATCAGGTCTCACATATTCCAGGAGCGGCATCTTGCCCTTGGATCTTTTCAGCATGTTCATAAGGAGATTTGACGGCCCTAACGACGGCCTTGTAGGACTTGCTTCACTTCGCTGGGGTCAGCAGTATATCCACCTCGACAACAACAGGAGAAGAGGTATCTCACACGGGGATATGATCGATCTCACGAGAGACGAGGTACCGGGCTTCAATGTCTGTGATTTTTATATCGGACTTGCGGGAAGCCTGCGTGAAATAGGACTTTAAACTTTACCCTTCTATGTGTAAAATAGTGCATAGAGTTATTATGCGTCCGGGGAGACTTTTTCTTGATAGGGTATTACGACTACACGGTTTGGCTTACGTATTTTTCGCTGATCTCTGCAGGGATTGGTATCTTTACGTGCCTCAGCGGCACGGGCCATCCTTTTATCGGAATGTTCTTCCTCCTCATATCGGGTCTTTGCGATGCCTTCGACGGCAAAGTTGCAAGGACGAAGAAGAACAGGACTGAGATGCAGATCGACTTCGGCATCCAGATCGATTCCCTGGCCGACCTGGTCGCATTCGGAGTCCTGCCGGCAAGCATCGGCGTCAGTATGCTCCGTATCTTCGACAAAACATGGGGATTTACGCCTAAGAGCGGATATACCCTTCTCGTCCATCTCGGTCTCTATGCGATACTCGTTTTTTATGTCCTTGCGGCACTCATAAGGCTCGCATTCTTCAATGTCCTTGAAGCACAGAGAAGGCGCGAGGGCGGAACGGGCGCCAACAAGGAATACAGGGGTCTTCCGGTTACGGCAGCAGCTCTTTTGTTTCCAACGGTACTTCTTATCCAGTACGCTACCGAGATAGATATCACGCTTTCCTATTTTGCGACCGTTCTCGTCACGGGAGTTCTCTTCATCACGCCGTTCAAGCTCAGGAAGCCCGGCACGAGAGAGATACTCATCATGGTCGGCATCGGAGCGCTGGAACTTACGGCTCTCATAATTATGAGACTTATTTACAGAAGATAAGGAGCAGTTAAGTGCTTAGGTCTCCCGTTAAGATAGAACCTGACAGCAAGAGCCTGAGATTTCTTTACAAAAATCCGGTAGGCCGTATATTCCTCAAGCTCTTAAGCGCACCCCGGCTGTCAAAGCTGTGCGGTTCGTTCCTGTCTTCTTCTCTCTCGAGACCTCTCATCGGTTCGTTTGTACGTACGAACGATATCGATCTTTCCCAGTATGAAGACAGGAAGTATCACGACTTCAACGATTTTTTCACACGCAGGATCAAGCCCGGACTTCGCCCTGTCGATATGTCGCCTGACGCCTTTGTCGCGCCCTGCGACGGTCTTCTGACCGCTTTCAGGATCGATAAGGATACGGTCCTTCCCGTTAAGCAGAGCATGTACACGATAACGGATCTTCTGGCATCAAAAGAGGAGGCGGAGGTCTTCGAAGACGGCATCTGTCTGGTATTCAGGCTCTGCGTCGATCACTATCACAGGTATTTCTTCTTTGACGACTGCGAGGCAGAAAAGCCGGTATTTATCAAGGGCAGGCTTCATACCGTCCGCCCGATAGCTCTCGAGACCGAGAAGGTCTTTACCACCAACAGCCGCGAGAAGACACTTCTTCATACGAAGCACTTCGGACGCGTCATGCAGATCGAAGTCGGCGCCATGCTGGTCGGAAAGATCAGGAACCATGACGTGACTTCGGCAAAGCGCGGTGACGAGAAGGGTATGTTCCTGTACGGCGGTTCGACCGTAATCCTCCTTTTCGAAAAGGATAAGCTGAACTTGGATGAGGATATCTTCAGGAATTCTTCAGAGTATTCCGAGACTCCGGTCAGGTTCGGCGAAAAGCTCGGCGAAATTTGCCGATGACTTTTTCGCGGGAGCATATATAATATATAAGATTTCTATTAACAGAGGTTTTTATGATCTGCAACAATATTCTTGAGGCGATGGGCAGCACCCCTCTCGTCAAACTGTCGAAGATGGTCGGTCCGGACAGCGCGAGGATCCTCGTTAAGGTCGAGGGTCTGAACGTCGGAGGTTCGATCAAGACCAGGACAGCATATAACATGATCCGCGCGGCTGAGGAAAAGGGCCTTATCGACAAGGACACCATAATCGTAGAGCCGACAAGCGGCAACCAGGGAATAGGTCTCGCGCTCGTGGGAGCGGTCAGGGGCTATAGGACAATAATCATCATGCCTGACTCCGTCAGCGAAGAGAGAAGAAAACTCGTCGAGCATTACGGAGCCGAGGTCATATTGATCCATGATGACGGAAACATCGGTGCCTGCATCGAAGAATGCCTCCAGACTGCTCTCAGGATGCAAAGGGAGAACCCCGCTGTTTTCGTTCCCCAGCAATTCGAGAATCCCGCAAATCCTGCCGTTCACAAGAAGCAGACAGGCATAGAGATCCTTAACCAGGTCGACGGTCCGATCCACGGCTTCTGCTCCGGCATCGGAACAGGCGGCACCATCACCGGTATCGGTGAAGTATTGAAGTCGGAAAATCCCGATATCGAGATCTGGGCAGTTGAGCCCGAACACGCGGCGATCCTGTCGGGAGGCTCCATCGGAACGCACCTTCAGATGGGAATCGGCGACGGCGTCATCCCGAAGATCCTGAACCAGGAGATATATAACGATATCTGCATAGTAAAAGACGAAGAGGCCATTCAGGCTGCCAAGGACCTCGCCTCCAAGGAAGGTCTCATGTGCGGCATCTCGAGCGGCACGAACGTAGCGGCGGCCATTAAGCTCGCGAAGAAGCTGGGCCCGGGCAAGACGGTCGTAACGGTCCTTCCTGACACGGCCGAGAGATACTTCTCGACACCGCTCTTTGATTGACAGACAAAAAAGCACGTCCGTTGAACGGGCGTGCTTTTTTGCATAGCGAAAACGGAATAGGTTATTTATTGGCAAGAGGAAGATATATATATCCTTAGTTGAAATGCTAGAATCATTTTTGTAAGCAAAAGGCTTGTTTTATAAGTATAGGAGTAAGAAAATGACAAACATCAGAATTCATCAGTGTCCGTCCTGCGGTGGAAATCTCACCGTGGATCTGGAAAGACAAATGTATCATTGCTCTTTCTGCGGCAGCTCATTTGATTATGAGTACTTCCGCGAAGAAGAGGCTCTTGAAAAGGGTAATAAATACTTAAGCAGAGGCGAGTTCACTTCAGCTTCAGATCTTTATAGATTCCTGTTGGACAAAGATACGCATGATTTTAAGGCTCTCAGAGGTCTGATGCTCGCATCGGGCCGCATGAAAGAGCTCGGTGAACTTTATGACATGATCGCCGTGGAGAACTATTCTTATGACAGGGATCAGGCGGCTTTAGTCTTAGACAGCGCATCTCCGGATGACAAAGAGTACTTTGACGAGATGTCTAAGATCTATTCAGATATGAAGGAAGTCTCGGATATGGTCGAGGAGAAGAACAGACTCCGTCAGGAGAGAAATAGTTCGAGGACAAGATCCATATTGAGACCCGGCGCCGTGAAGAATACTATATCACAGGCAGATCGGGAGTGCCTCATGATCCGAAGAGCGTGTTCATAACAATGGCCATCATCTGCGGGATCCTCTATATGGTCGTCATCGACTTCATAATTGCCGGAATCCTGTCTCAGGAAGTGTATTGCGGTTGCGGTGCGTTATTGCTGCTATGGGCGGTCCCGCTGACCATCATTGAATTTAAAGTTGTACTTCCCAGATATAAGCAGGTTAAGGCGATAGATGTCCTGATCAACGAATATTCCAATGAGTCCGGAACAAGAAGGATCAAGATCAGCGAACTGGACGAGAAGATCGACAAGATCTCCACTTCCATCAAGCAGGCATGTACGGCGCTTATCAGGAAAGACAAAAAGATCATGGCGCAGGCCAAGTAACAACTGGGACTGTCCGGTAACGGGCAGTCCTTTTTTCTTTTCGAAAAAGAAAAGTCAAAAAAAGTCAAAAAGGTTATTGACAAACGTTTGAAACGGGTTGATAATACAAACATCAAAGAAAGTCAAAGTCAAAATCAAAAGTCAGATTTGACACAATGTCAGAAGGGAGGAACAGATGTGGCTAGGCTCGTTGATGTTATAGAGTTGATGATCAAGGAGATGCTGGACGAGAACAACGGCAAGGCGACCATAAGCAGAAGTGATCTCGCTGAGAGAGCGAACTGCGTGCCTTCGCAGATAACCTACGTGTTGTCCACCAGATTCTCGTCAGGTAACGGATATATAGTCGAGAGCAGAAGAGGCGGCGGCGGACAGATCACCATAAGCAGAGCGAAGATCATAAGTAAGAGCGAGTACCTGCAGTCGGTACTTAATGCGGTCGGGAACGATCTGACACAGCAGCAGGCGAAGATCTATCTGCAAAATCTCGTACATGGCGGAGCGATATCGTCACATGACGCTACGGTAGTGATGGCGGCGGTGTCTGACAGAGCTCTGGTCCACGTCGATTCCGACATAAGGTCCGTAGTAAGAGCTGACATATTTAAGAATGCTTTGGTAAGTCTTATGCTTGACGGTGTAAGCTGAAAGGAGATAAGGAAATGCGTTGTGACAAGTGTGGAAAGCCTATCGGTAATCACCTGATAAGGATAAACGGAATGACTCTCTGCGAAGATTGCGCAAGAGAGATGGGAATAAACGAGGCGGCTCTCGCGAGCAGTGCGTTCAGGCTCCTGGATAATGAGCTTACGTCCTTTTTGCCGCCGATCATGAGGGAACAGCTCGAGTTCTCGCCGACGAGGAGCCAGATCAAGTGCCCGAAGTGCGGCACTTCCCTTAAGGAATTCGAGACCTCCGGTAATCTCGGATGTATCGAGTGCTATAACACGTTCAATGAGGCTATCATGAGACTTCTCATGAGGCTCCAGGCAAATACCCATTACAGAGGAAGGGCGCCGGGGATCCTGTCCGAACCGATAACGGCTTCCAGGGAAATGAAGGAAGTAGATGTCGACGAGATCGGATCGAAGGCGGAAAGTGAAGAGGCACAGGCTCCAAGCCACGAGAAGGAGAGCCCGTCAGACGAGAACAGGCTTTTGAAGTTCGCGAATGCGGACATAGGAATGCTCACTAATCAGGATCTCAAGGAAGCTATCAGATTGGCGGTAGCGAGCGAGGAATATCTCCTTGCAGCTAAATTCAGAGATGAACTTAACGGCAGGGAGGGCGAGTAAATGAAGTGGTTTGAACAGGTCGGTGAAAACAGTGATGTCATCCTCATGTCGAGGATAGTCGTGAGGCGTAACATAAAAGGATATCCTTTCCCGTCGAAGATGAGCGAGACGGACAGGACGACCGTCAGGGAAATGGTCCTTGATAAGGCAAAGCAGATGGGTCTGAGCGTCAAGGTCGAGGAGGCATCCCAGAATATACCCAACATCCTTAAGAAGAAGGGCGGAGAAGCCCTGATCTTCAGTGAGGATGAGATGGTCGGCGCAACGGTCAATAAGCTCAACCATCTGACTTTCTACGGCAATATCAGAGGATCTGCCGTAAGAGAGATGTTTTCGAGAGTGGAAGGCATGGTCGTTGACTTCGAGAACGAATTCGACATGGCCTACTCGGAAAGGCTTGGCTTTCTTACTGCCGAGCCGCAGAACGTCGGTTCAGGCATAACGGTCGATATCGTCGTTGCTATACCGGGAATAGTCAAGTCAGGTACGCTCCCGTCGCTTCAGAAGAGGCTCGCGGGACTTGAGTGGCGGATGAGGCCTTATATCGATGACAACAAGTTCAAGAGAACGGCAACTTTGTTCTCGCTCACAAACGTGGCGACGCTCGGCGTCGGCGAGGACAAGATCTACGAGCGAGCGATGCTCATCATCAACGAAGTCGTCAGAGTCGAGAGGATGTGCAGGGAAGCGATATACAAGAAGAACAGGCTCGTAGTGGAAGATCAGTATTTCAGGGCATACGGGCTCCTGAAGTACTGCAGGCGTATCGAGCAGTCGGAAGCTCTCGAGGTCTTAAGCTGGCTTCGGTTCGGCATAGGGCTTGTGGAGGATAACGACACCGGAATTACGCTTGAAACGGTAAACAGGATAACAGAGAAGATCTGTAAGGAATCGGATCTTCATTTACATGCCAGCAGCAGGTTCAATGAACAGCGTGCGGCATATATCAAGGAAATACTGGAAAGGGGTGACAGATCATGAAATTCGGTGAAGGTGCGATACAGTTGATATCAGATTCATGGCTCTTTGCCAAGGCCTTCAAGTGCGAGACGATAGGCAGCGAATACCTGCTCCTTGCGATGTGCGGATTAAACTGCCCTGCAAGGACGATACTTGAGCTCCAGGGCGTTACCCAGGAGAAAGTGGCAAACATAATCTCAAAATATGAGAGAACGCAGATGCGTGACATAAGCGACGAGGAAGTCACGAACATAGATTTTGAAGAGGGGCTCCATAACTGCAGGGTCGACACGAAGCGTGTCCTTGCGGAAGCCGATATCGTGGCAAACAGATTCGGAGACGGCATAGTAACTCCGGAACATATCCTTAATGTCCTCGCCTCGAAAAGGAGTTTCACGGCTGCAAAGATAATGTCGGTCCTCAGCGCTGATCTCGATATCATCAGAAAACTCACGCTCGAAGCAATAACGGGCACGGGTGATGAGTTCATGGAGGCAGCAGAGAGCGAGGAAAGCGGCGAAGAGAACACGGAAGACCGTCCCCGCACTACAGGTATGGGCAGGATCGGCTCGAAAAGGAACGGCAAGGGCAAGACCCCGACTCTCGACAAGTTCGGCAAGAACCTCACCTTGTATGCCAAGGAAGGCAAGATCGATCCCGTCATCGGAAGAGAAGAAGAGATCAACCGCGTTATGCAGATCCTCGCGAGAAGGACAAAGAACAACCCTTGTCTCGTAGGTGAACCCGGTGTCGGTAAGACCGCGATCGCCGAGGGACTTGCTCTCAAGATCGCAGAAGGCGATGTTCCGGATATCCTTAAGGGAAAGACGGTATTCAATATTGAAGTCGGATCTCTCGTGGCAGGTTCCAAGTTCAGGGGAGACTTTGAAGAGAGGATCCAGAAGGTCCTTGATGAAGCTTCATCCAACGAGGACATCATCCTCTTCATAGATGAGATACATTCCCTCGTAGGCGCCGGTGACGGCGGCAACGGTTCTCTCGATGCGGCCAATATCATGAAGCCGATGCTCACCAAGGGCGAGCTACAGATAATCGGTGCAACGACTCTCGATGAGTACAGCAAGATAATCGAGAAAGATTCGGCTCTCGAGAGAAGATTCCAGAAGGTCCTCGTCGAAGAACCTTCTCCTGAGGATGCGATACTTATCCTCAAGGGACTTCGTCCGCGCTATGAGGAGCATCACAAGATCAAGATAAGCGATGCGGCGATAGAGCAGGCTGTTCTTCTTTCCGCCAGATATCTGTCAGATCGATTCCTCCCTGATAAGGCGATCGACCTTATCGACGAGGCGGCTGCGAGAAAGAGGATCAACTTCCCTAAGGCATCTGAGATCAGATCTCTCGAGACAAAGCTCGAGGAAGTCATCAATCTCAAGAAGGAAGCCGTAAAGAATGCCGAGTACGAGAAGGCAGAGCAGTTCAAGTCCAAGGAACACGAGATCGAAAACAGGATCGATGAACTGAAGAAGTCCGACGAGCCTAAGGACGGAACGTTCAAGGGCGAACTCAGTGTCGATGATATCGCGGAGGTCCTCTCCAAGTGGTCGGGAATCCCGGTATCCAAGATCACGGAATCTGATGCAGAGAAGCTCAAGACTCTCGAAGAGGAACTCAAGTCCAGGGTCATCGGCCAGGACGAAGCAGTAAGTGCCATCGCGAGAGCAATAAGAAGGAGCAGGCTTGGACTTAAAGATCCTAAGCGTCCTTCGGGATCCTTCATCTTCCTCGGTACGACAGGCGTAGGTAAGACGGAACTTGCAAGAGCTCTTGCAGAGGTAATGTTCGGAAACGAGAATGCCCTTGTCAGGATCGATATGTCGGAGTTTATGGAAAAGCACGATGTAAGTAAGCTCATCGGATCGCCTCCGGGCTATGTCGGATACGATGAAGGCGGTCAGCTTACGGAGAAGATAAGGAGACACCCTTATTCGGTAGTCCTTTTCGATGAGATAGAGAAGGCACATCCGGATATCTTCAACAGCATGCTCCAGATCCTTGATGACGGACGTATGACTGACGGTAAGGGAAGACTCGTTGACTTCAAGAACACCATCATAATAATGACTTCCAATATCGGAGCGCGTATGCTCACGGCTGAGGCCAACCGCAAGATCGGATTTGAGCTCGAGGATGAAAATGACAAGGACGATCTTTCCAGAGAGCGTCTCTACGGCGGCAAGAATTATGACGATGCCAAGAAGACGGTAATGGATGAACTTAAAAAGAACTTCTCGCCTGAGTTCATCAACCGTGTGGACGAGATCATCTTCTTCCGTATGCTCAATAACGAGTCGATCCTTAAGATAGTCGATCTTCTTATGAAGAACGTCGGCAAGAGAGTAAATGACCTCGGAATAGAGATCAAGCTCACTGATGAGGCGAAGAAACTCCTCGCGAAGAAAGGATACGATCCTCAATACGGTGCAAGACCTTTAAGAAGGGTCATCCAGGCAATGGTCGAGGATAAATTCTCCGAAGCTCTCCTTGACGGCATCATTGCTCCGGGCGATGTGGCGCTCGTTGACAGCCTTGATGATGAGATCGTCATAACGAGGGACGAAAACAAGATAGAAAAAGTCGTTGAAGCCTGATAAAGACTCAAATTAATTCCCCCGGGAACTGGCACTATCCGTGCCAGTTCTCTTTTTTGTCACATTCTTTGCCTTTATATCATATTTCGATACTGACAATTGTAAACAACCTCAAAGCGCTGCGCGGCAGGCGTTTTGGGTGTATAGGCGTCGTGTTGAAATGACAAAAGTAAAAGGCGATTTACAATTAATTCATAAAATATGGCAAAATTATGTCCTTTGTTTGTGGATTATACATAGCCCGTTCATATTTCACCTTTACAATCAAGGCATGTAAGTTAAACAAGTGAATTGAAGTACATAGAAGTGTATTGAACTGGAAGAAAGAGAGTGATCGTTATGAAAAAGGCAAGAAACAACAGGGGCTTTACTTTATTGGAAATGATAATAGTCATAGCAGCGATCCTTATCGTAAGCGGAGCTGCACTTGCAGGAATGAAGACTTTGGTATCAATGTCCAATAACAAGGCACAGAAGGTAGCTGAGCACAACGGAAAATACAATGATGCCAATGCAGATGTCTCGTTAATGCTGGAGGCAGACTACGACAGCATAAAGACATGGAAGTCTCCTGATGATGATGAAGAAGAAAGTGCAAGCCCTTATGACGGCATCGATACTCCGGACGGAGGTAGCAGCGGTATCGGAACTACTGACGGGGATGAAACAACAGATCCTGCTGATGACACCGATCCCGAGCCGGATCCTGAGGGAGAAGATCCTGAAGTTGTACCACCGGATCCGGGTAGTGAAGAAGGCGGAGAGACAGGTGGAAACGGCGGCACGGTACCTGACGAAGGCGGATCCGATCCGGTAACGAACGGAAGCGCAGGCGCAGGCGTAACCTACAATGGTACGATGGCCGAACCGAACACAGCTCAGACAGGTGTCTGCGGAATCAGCGATCTCGGTGGCGGAATAACAAGAGTAACGGTATCTGCAGGATGGAACAGCCAGCTGGATCTCGATTTCCAGAAGGTAGGAAACGATTATAAGCTCCACATCGGAAGCTTCGACAACCAGTGGATCATCGGAGGCTTCCCCGGACTCGAATACGACTGGAACACAAAGAACGTAGATTACGATCTCGGACCTTACCAGCTCAACTGGTTCACACAGCAGTACGGTATAGAATTTGACTAAGCTTTCTTGTAGTTCATATATATACCTTTCAATTCAGTGGGAAGTCACCCTTCGGGGTGACTTTTCATGAAACATCAATCAGCCCGCATACTTTATTCATATATTTCCTTTTCCTTTGTACGGAGGGATCCCCGGATCTCTCCGTACAATTCTTTTTCGGGATAGATTGTGTCAAAAATGTGAAAACGCGAAAACGCTCCAAATCACTGTTGCACAGGGATTTTCGCTATAACCCTGATCTCAGCGATTGTTTTTCGACATGAAAAATCTAAAAAAAGTGTGGAAAATGTGAAAATAGTCTGATAGAATACATCATGTAATGATTTTTCTTCTTAACAGATATAAGGAGCATCTTATGAAGAAGTTAGACAAGAATAAGAACGGATTTACTTTGATGGAGATGGTTCTCGTTATTGCGATCATCCTCATTATCTCTGGTGCTTTGGCTTACGGTATCGTTGCTTATATCAATTTTGCCAACAGCAGGGCAGATGAAGTTGCCAGCCATGATGCCAAGGCTAATCAGGCACATTCGGCAGTAGATAAGCTTCTTACGAGCAATCCTGCAATGCCGGCAGGAACTTAAGGATCGAAGTTGATCCGCATCCGGTAAATAAGATAAACAAGATGCCGACAAGTATCATTTAGATGCATGTCGGTTTTTTGCACCCTTTATTCTGTCATGAACTGATTTCTGTCAGGATTCTGATGAAGCTTCTCCTCGGCCAGGAGAAGCTTTTTTGTGCACTCGCTCTTCGGATCGGACAAGACATTTAATGTCGGGCCGTCCTCGACGATCCTTCCGTTATCCATGACGAGTACATATGAAGTCGCTGCCCTTATGACCCTGAGGTTATGCGAGATGAGAAGGATGGATGTATTCCTCTCGCGGTTGATCTTCGATAAAAGATCGAGGATCCTGGCACCCGAAGTAGTATCAAGGGAGGAAAGAGGCTCGTCAGCAATGATGAGAGAAGGCGACAGCATAAGGCACATCGCGATCGCAACGCGCTGCCTCTGACCGCCCGACAACTGTGACGGCTTTCTTCCGAGGATCTTTTCCTCCAGACCGACAGCCTCAAGGGATGACCTTGTGACCTTAATGAGCTCCGAAGGAGCAAGCTTAATATGATTAGCCTTAAGAGGTTCTTCGAGATGCCACTTTACGGTATGTGAAGGATTAAGGCAGGTAACGGGATCCTGGAATACCACGCCGAGCCTTCCTTTCATGTCCGATATGGTTCCGGATGTCGGCTTAATAAGTCCGCTGACGACTCTGGTAAGAGTCGTCTTGCCGCAGCCGCTGCTTCCGATAAGACCTATGCATTCGCCGTTGAGGATCTTGAAAGTGATATCGTGTATGACTTCGTTTCTAACTTTCCTGAAGCCTCTGGAAGATTCATATCCGGCCGAAAGCCCCGTGACCCTGAGGATACATTCGGAGGAGAAAGAAGGCTTGTTGAACTTAAGATCCAGTATCTTCGGATCGAGCCTTGAATTGGACAGAAGTCCTGCGGTATACGGATTTATCGGGTTATAGAGAAGGTCGAAGGTGTTTCCCGAATCGACGATCTTTCCGCTTTGCATTACGATGACACGGTCACAGATACCGCCGACGACGGAGAGGTCGTGCGATATGAAGAGAACTGACATCCGGAACTCCGCGCACAGCGACTTGATCAGTTCCAGGATCGACATCGAAGTGACCGTATCGAGTGAAGAAGTCGGCTCGTCGGCGATCATGAGCTTCGGCTTAAGAAGGCACGCACCCGCGATGA
>JAILNZ010000072.1 GCA_024691135.1 Clostridiales bacterium | reverse complement strand
GGCGAGCTTACAAAGAAGCTCGATGTAACAGCAGCAAAGTTCACAGCTACTGCTAAGGAGAAGATTGAAAAGGCCGGAGGCACGGCTACGGAGGGTTAATAGGCATGAATGGTATTTTCGATACTGCAGTTAACGCTTTTCGTGTAGAGTCTATACGCAAAAGGCTGCTCTATACCTTCATGATCCTGGGCATTTTTATGCTCGGCGGACTCGTACCTGTACCCGGACTTGACGGTGAGAAATTCACAGAAGTCATTCGTCAGTGGGGTCAGCTCGGAAGCATTATGGATCTCATCTCAGGTGGTGGTCTTTTACATGCATCTGTACTGTCCCTCGGCGTATCACCTTATATCAACGCATCGATCATTATCCAGCTCCTTACTGTCGTTATTCCTGCTTTGGAGGATATGTCCAAGGAAGGTGAATCCGGCAGAAAGAAAATGGATAAGATAACAAGATATTCGGCAATCGGTCTGGCTTTTATTAAGTCTTGCCTGTTTACTTATTCAACGCGTTCTGCACTTAATTCGAGCCTTCCTACATGGCTCAATGCAGGTCTTGTTGCCATTTCCTTTACGGCAGGTGCTGCGATCGTTGTATTCTTGGGAGAGAAGATCAATGATAAGGGTATAGGTAACGGTGTATCACTGCTGATCTTTGCAGGTATTGTTACCCGTCTTCCTGATATGGTAAAGACTCTGTATCAGAAGTGCGTCAACATCAGCGACTCAATTGATAACGCTGCTTTGGGAATAATTGCAGGTGTTCTTGTATTTGTTGCTGTTGCAGCTGTTTCTGTCATCATCATCGTATTCGTACTTTATGTACAGAACTCCGAAAGAAGGATCCCTGTACAGTACTCCAAGAAGGTTATCGGCAGACAGCAGCGTGGTGGTAACAGAGATTACATCCCGCTCAAAGTAAACATGTCCGGTGTTATGCCTGTCATCTTTACAATGTCTTTGCTTGCGATCCCGTCTGTAATCGTTACTCTGTTTTTCAATAACAGCACTAACCCTGTTGCAGTATGGCTCAAGACAAGTTTCACCGGAAGTCCCTGGTATTATGTGGTTTACTTCCTCCTTGTTATCGCGTTTACGTTCTTCTACACATCGATCAATTTCCATCCTGTAGAGATCGCAAACTCCATTAACAAGAACGGCGGTATGATCAATGGTATCAGATCAGGTAAGCCTACAACTGATTTTATTAAGGCAACCGCTCACAGACTCAACTGGGTAGAAGCATTCTTCCTTGTTCTCGTCTGCATCGTTCCTACGATCATCGGTATCCTTACCGGATTTGAGAACGTTTGGTTTGCCGGTACTTCAGTACTGATCCTTACGGGTGTTGCTAACGATCTGATCGTTCAGGTTGAAGGTGAACTTGAGGTCAGAAGTCCTAAGGGCTTCCTGGAAGACCTTACGATCAAGACAGGCAGAAGATAATCTGTTAACTGTAATTTAAGTATCTTACAAGAGGCAGTCTCACAATTGAGGCTGCTTCTTTTTATTAAACATAAAAACTTATAGAAGACTATAATAGACATATGAGCAATCTTCTGGATTATTTGGCATGGAGAGGGGATCTTCCTCTTGAAAGAGATCCTTTCAACAGTGTGGACGCACTGCTTTTATCATGCCTGTCTTATGTGAATTTTGATGATATTGTTCCGGGGATAGATAAAGGAAAGATCACCATAGAGGATGCTTCTTCGAGATTTTTCGAGCTTCATTCACAGGAGGAGCTTGCCCAGGACAGATCATTTATCAATTTTGCTCCGTCAATGCTTAAGGCTTTGTCGGAGTCTGACAGATTTAAAGGTGCATATTTAAGAAACTATATCAACGATACGGATATATCCCGCGAGGTCCAGTTCTCGGCAGTCGAGATAGACACGTCTGACGGATTGTCATTCGTGTCTTTCAGGGGTACGGACGATACCATCATAGGATGGAAGGAAGACTTCAATCTCAGTTATATGACTGTTCCTGCTGAGAACGAGGCTGTCACATATCTTCAGAAAGTCATGGAGGAACGGACTGGAAAGGTTAGGATCGGAGGACACTCAAAAGGCGGGCATCTGGCAGTTTATGCCGCAGCGGGAGCCGAAGCCGGATCAAGAGAAAGGATCGAGAGTGTTTATAATTTCGACGGTCCCGGTTTTAACCGTGATGCAATGGAGTCGGAAAACTTCAGGAGCATACAGTCCAAAATAGTTAAGATAATCCCGGAAAGTTCGATCGTCGGAAGACTTCTGAATAATTCAACTGAGCCCCTGATCGTAAAGAGCAGCGAGACCGGGATATTGCAGCACAATCCGCTGTCATGGCAGCTTGAAGGAAAGAACTTTGAGACATGCGGTTTTACGGATCTGATAAGTGATCTTTTCGATGAGACAATGACCAAATGGCTTGATGAGATGAACTTTGAGCAGCGGAAGGTATTTGTGGATGAATTGTTTTCTGTTTTCGAAGCATCAGGATGTGAAAACCTAAGCATGCTGACCAAAGTCGGAGTTAAGGGTACCAAGGCTATGATCGGGAGAATGAAGCAGATCAGGAGCGACTCCGGAGAAAAGGTCAGAACGCTGGTAAAGATGTTCTTTATTAATTTCAATACATTGAAGGACAGCGTCGTTAAAGAAAGGATCGAAGAAGGCAGGGAGAAGCTTTCACTGGCTGCAAACATCAGGAAGAAGAATTGATGAAAAAAGGATGCCCCGGCAAACCGGAACATCCTTTTATTTATTTTGCAAACTTCAGTCAGACAATAACAGGGAAGGACAATGTTACCTTGAACAGGTCACCGTCGATCGATATGTCAAACTTTCCGCCCTGAAGTTC
>JAILNZ010000172.1 GCA_024691135.1 Clostridiales bacterium | reverse complement strand
TTTAGGATTTATATGCTCCTTTTTCAATTATCTATTTCCCAAGCTTTCCGTGAAGAACCTTTTTTTTGCAGAACCCGCGCAAACCCCTATCCTAAGCCGTTTTACGCCTGTATTAAGAATTCTTTACAAAACTGTGTTTTCGAAGTCACCCTGTAAATTGTTATGTTATAGTTAAAACTGTTTAATTATGAAGTAACCGGAGAAGAGGCTATATGGCATCGTCAAAATTCAATAACATGGAGGAGATAGACCTCTTTAAGCTCTTGAAGGCTTTGTGGCGCAAGGCCTGGATAATCGTCCTTTGCGCTATCCTGGGAGGCGCGCTTGCCTTCGCATTTGCCTATAAGACCTTGAAGACGGATTATGTATCTTCCGCTCTCTTGTACGTCAACAGCAATTCGCTTTCCGTCGGAAGCGCCAAGGTATCCATTACGAGCGGCGACATCCGTACGACCAACAGCCTCATGGAAACATACTCGATCATCCTGACGAGCAGGAACACGCTCGAAGAGATCATCGCCGAGACGGGTCTGCCTTACACATACGAGCAGCTGTCGGGAATGATATCGTCCGAGCCTGTTGCCGACACAGCCATCTTCAAGATCACGGTCACCGCAAACGACCCTGATCTTTCTGCACATATAGCAAATTCCATCCTTGAGGTCCTTCCCGAAAAGATCTCCACGGTCGTCGAGGGAAGTTCCGTACAGATCGTTGATTACGCTGTCCCGGGAACACCCAAGGTCAACAGGAGCCTCATGAAGACTGCCGTGATGGGCGCTCTCATCGGCGTCGTCCTGAGCGGTTCGGTCGTAGTCCTCATGTATCTTCTCGACACAAAGATCAGAGGCGAGGACTTCCTCCTCGACACATATAAGGACATCCCGATCCTCGCGATGGTCCCTGACCTGACGCAGAATTCGAAGGGCAGCTACTACGGATATAAGAAGTCCTATACGAAGACAAGACATAATTACAACCGCTCATATGCCAACTCCGTAGCAAAGGCGAGAGCCGAGCAGGCCAGAGCCTCCGCGAAGCAGACACCTGCCCCGGCAGCCAAGGAGAACGTATCGATGAACGATATCCTTGAGAGCGATTACTTTTTGAGGGAGAGCGAGACTCCCAAAAGACCGGGAAGTAAGGAGGGATCCAAATGAGCACAAAAGATACAAAGCTGACTGAAAAAGACGGAATGAGCTTTGTAGGCGAGAAGCTCGGATTCGAGGGCAAGGAAGCCTATAACCTCCTCCGTACGAATATCCTTTATTCCGTAAGGCGAAAAGAAAGACAGGCGAGGGTCATCGGCATAACGAGTTCCCTCCACGGCGAAGGCAAGAGCCTGACCGCAGTAAACCTCGCCTACTCACTTGCCGAGAGCGGCCGGAAAGTCCTCCTGATCGAGTGCGACATGCGTCTTCCTACCTTGAGAAGAAAGCTCAACCAGCCCAAGACCGCAGGCCTTTCCAATCTCCTGGCAGGCATGAACGAGAACGGGACGGTACTTCACCAGAACGTCATCATAAACGGCCTCAACATCGTCTTTGCAGGCGACGTTCCGCCGAATCCTTCAGAGCTCCTTGCTTCGAAGAACTTCGCGAAGCTCATCGAGAGCATTGAAAACTACTACAACTTCATAATCCTGGATCTTCCGCCTGTCGGCGAGGTCTCTGACGCCCTCATCGCATCCAAGCACACGGACGGCATGGTGGTCGTCGTAAGACAGGATTACACGAGAAGTTCCGATCTTAGCTACACGATGAGGCAACTCGAATACGTGAACGCAAAGATAATAGGTTTTGTCTATAACGATGCTTCCAACAAGACCCATCGTTATAAATACAGGTACGGTAAGGGCTACGGCAAATGATAGATATCCATTCGCACATCTTGCCCGGTATAGACGACGGCAGCAGGGACACGGAGATGTCCCTTAAGATGCTCGAGTTTATCAGCGGACAGGATATCGATACGGTATTTATGACACCGCACTTCTATGCGGATATAAATGACCCCGAGACATTCCTCCTCGCCAGAAGGAAGTCGTTCGAGAAACTTGTATCTGCGATAACAAAAAGCGGGATACCTTGTCCGAGGCTTCTCGTGGGCTCTGAAGTTCATTACTACAGAGGCATCGGGAAGAGCGAACATATAGACAAGCTTTGTATGGGCAAAAGCCGCTTCCTTCTGGTGGAACCGATGTTCCGCGATTGGACGCCGGCCTTTGTCGATGAGATAAGGGAACTTGGCTTTACTGCCGATCTTAAGGTGATAATCGCTCATATCGAGCGTTATCTCGATCAGGATCGGGACCTGGTGGATCAACTCCTGAATGACAGGAGCATCTATATCCAGGCAAACGGCGAGTTCTTCACGGACAGAAGGACGCGAAGAAAGGCCCTTAAGATGTTCGGTGAAGGGAAGATAGACTTCCTGGGATCCGACTGTCACAACATGACTTCCAGAAAACCCGATCTGGAAGAAGCGATGGAGATAATAACCGGCAAGTTCGGTAAAGATGCCCTGGCGGGCATTGAAGAAAATAACGACATGCTTTTACGTGAAGCAATGGAAGGCTCATAAGAAAGGAGGGCTTCGCATGAAGAAGAGACTTGTGTGGATAGCATTAGCCTTGGTTCTGTTCCTCGGAAGCGGAGCCCTGATATTCTATTACCTCTGGGGAAACGGATATCTCAAGCCGACCAAGACCGCGCCGCCACCGGCGACGTACGCGGAATTCACATATCCTTCGATCGATGCATCCGTTATCGATTCCATCGTCGTAACGGATCCGTCCGCGGAACCGTCCGTATCGGAGATGGAAGGTTATGAGTGCCCGGTTGACTTCGCCGAACTTCAGGCGATAAACCCTGATATCATCGGCTGGATCTACATGACCAGTCCGGAGATAAGCCTTCCGATATTGAGGAGCCCGACGGATGATACGCAGTATCTCTATCACGACGCGGTCGGGGAGTATAAAAAAGAAGGTTCGCTCTTTGTAGAGCACACCTATAACAGTGACGATTTCTCGGATCTTTGTACCGTGATCTACGGACACAGGATGAGTGACGGAACAATGTTCGGCACGATGCAGGCTGTCGTCTCCGAAGAAGGTTACTTCGACGAAGACAGATTTATTGTCATCTTTACACCGGATGAAACGAAGATTTATCAAATTTTCGCAACAATTCCTAGTGACAGTAAACACATCCTGTATTATAATGACTTTAATAATGCGGAAGAATACGCTAGTTTTGTCGACGGCATTTTTTCCATGACCGGCCTCGATGTGAGGTTAGTCGAGAAGGCCAAGCCGACTTACGGGGACCGCATACTCGTACTGTCATCCTGTCTCTGGGGGGATCGGTATAAACGCTTCCTGGTAATCGCCAAGGAAGTTCAATAACTGGTTATAAAAGGTTATGAATGTATAAACAAATTATTATGTTTGAGGAGGGTACCACACTATGAAGGTTTTCAGAATAGTGCTCACAGCAGTTTTGACGGCAGCGCTTTTCTTCTCGCCTGTACTTGCAGCCGACGGAGATACAAAGAGCCCGACACAAGGTGACGGTCCTAAGGTAGTTTCAGCTACAGATTCTTCCGGAAATGACATTACCGGCAAGATCATTACAACACGTATGGGAACAAAGTCTGACATTGACAAGGTCAACGAGTACCTCGACAGTGCCAAGAAGGATCTCGATGCGGCAGGCAACAAGGCTACTGCTCTTAAGGGT
>JAILNZ010000141.1 GCA_024691135.1 Clostridiales bacterium | reverse complement strand
GACACCTGACCCTTGCCGCCGTCCGCGAGGATCAGCTCGGGGTATGTAAATCCGTCTTCCTTATTATGCGCAAACCGCCTGGTCAGGACTTCCCTCATCGACGCGAAGTCATCCTGTTCCGTGACTTCCTTCAGCTTAAAGAGCCTGTAGGACTGCTTATCCGCCTTCCCGTTCTCGAAAACGACCATGCCCGCGCAGATATCATCATTTCCGAGGTTGGATATATCGAAGGACTCGATCCTTTTTATGCTTCCTTCTTCTATCCCGAATTCCTTCTCGATCAGCCTTACCGCGGCCTCAGGGTCGCTTCCTGCTCCGCCGCCTCTAAGGATCCTTCTTGTCATCATCTCGTGCGCATTAAGGTTAGCCATCTTAAGAAGCGACAGAAGTTCGCCTCTCTCAGGAACCTTGATCGTGACCTTGTGCCCCGCAAGTCCCGCGAGATACTCTTCAATATCGGTAACCGCCGTGTCGCCTTCCGGCATCACGGGGATGATTATCGTCTCCGGAATGAACGGCGCATTGTCGTAATACTGCATCAGGAAATTTAAGACTATCTCATTATCGCTTGATCCTTCGCTCTTAACAAAAAAAGTCGAAGATCCGACTACCCTGCCGTCACGCAGCTCGAGTTTACGGATAGCGCTCTCGCCCGCGTCGGAGAAGATTCCTATGGCGTCAACATCGCGCTTTATTTCCATGAATATCTTCTGGTTCTTCGTTATGTTTTCGAGAGCAAAGAGCCTGTCCCTGTAAATCGTTGCCTTCTCAAAGTCATAGGCGTCGGATGCCTTCTGCATCTGATCTTTTATCATGTCCCTTATGCCGTCATATCTTCCCTCGAAGAATTCCACGATCATCTTCATCATGTCGAGGTATTCTTCGGCATTGATGCCGCCGTTACAGGGAGCTAAGCACTTACCTATGTGGTAGTTCAGGCACGGACGTTCCTTACCGATGTCGCGGGGGAGTTTTCTCGCGCACTTTTTGAGCGGGAATATCGCGTCTATCGCCTTCAGGAAAACGAAGAGATCGCCGTTCATGTAGGGGCCGAAGTAGAGAGCACCCTTCTTCCTTTTCTCCTCGTCGGGACGAAAGACCTTCATGACCCTGGGGAAAGATTCGTCCACCGTGATGCAGACATAAGGATAGCCCTTGTCGTCACGAAGGAGGATATTATAGTGGGGCTGATATCTCTTGATGAGATTTGCCTCCAGAAGGAGCGCCTCCGTCTCAGTTCCGACAACGACATATTCGAAGTCAGCCACGTGCGAGACCATCGCCCTTACTTTGTTATTTGGAATATCGTGATCGCCGAAGTAGGACCTCAGGCGGTTCCTGAGCTTTTTGGCCTTGCCTACATATATAACACAACCCGAAGCATCCTTCATCAGGTAAACTCCGGGTTCTTGAGGTACTAGATCAAGCCGAGCGTCAAAGCCGTTCATGAAACCTTGGGGTTGTTCAGATAGCTTACGAGCTCGTCTACTGCTTCCTGTGCATCAACACCGTCAGCGTTGATATCGATTCCGACTCCGTTCTCGATGCCGAGCGACATGACTCCGAGAAGGCTCTTGGCATTTGCGCGACGGCCGTCTCTGGTCAGATAGATCGTGCTCTTGAAGCTTGAAGCCTTCTGGATGAGCATAGCTACAGCCTTCATCTGGAGAGCATCCTCACACTTAAAAACTACTGTCTCTTGTACCATAGCCGCCTCCCTGAGAAAACGAAATATACTCTCGCAATCTTAATTGCAAGTAAAGTATATTTTCACGAAAAAACAAAGTCAACAATATAACGGGCGGCGCTGATTTTTTCGCTTTTTTAATGCAGAAAACCCAAAAGATTTTCATTTCTTTTGGTAAAATTCACAACTCGATCTTTTTAAGGAGCGCGTCTTCGCCGTCGCCGTAATAATCCCGTCTTACGCCGTAAGTTTCAAAGCCGAGTCTGTCATATAATCCGATGGCCGGAAGGTTTTGATCCGACACCTCCAGAAAGAGCGTCCTTACGCCCTTTTCCTTAAGTCTTCTTTTAAGCTCATCCATGAGCTTACTTGCAATACCTTCGCGCCTGTATCTTCCCGATACGCAGATATTTCCCATCTCCGCTTCATCAAGGATAAAAGAAGCCCCCAGATACCCCGTTATCTCGCCGTCCTTTGTCTTTGCCGTGAGCGATATCTTGGCGTCGCTTAACACGAGATCCCTTATCTCGTTTCTCCCCCAGGGATGCTTTATCCCTTCAGCTTCAAGAACGGTTATCTTATCGACGTCTTCTTCCGTCGTTTCAGAGATCACTATCTCTTCTTTTTTCCTGAACCTCTCCGCCTGGGATCTGGCGCAGTACTTAGGCGCGAGAACGAGTGCATCGACTGCCTGATCCTCACCCATCATCACCGCACTTTTTGCGATACCCGAAGGCGTTATTACGGCGCCGCCCGCGTCTTCTATCCTGACGCCTTCTGTCTCACCCAAGGCTTCCTTCATGACAGATGTGCCGCTGCCCATGATTATCAGGCGGCTTCCTTGAGGCAGATCGATCATGTCCTTAAGGTCATTTGAATCGTAGGCGTTTTCTTCGATGATCTCATTCATGTCCTCATCATAGAGCGATGCGAAGACCCTCTTGTTCCTCGCGTCAAAGCACGGCAGGAGATAAGTCTTCTCGCCGTTTTCGATCACGTCGACGCTCTTTGCGAGAGCCATCGTCGAAGATACGGGATATACCTTCTTTCCCGTGACGAGGGACAGTCCCTTGACCGTCGATATCCCGATCCTTATTCCCGTGAATGATCCGGGTCCTATGGTTACTCCGTAGATGTCGATATCGCCTATCTTAAGTCCCGCTTCCTTAAGCACTTCGTCTATCGTGGGAAGGAGCGTCTCCGAGTGGGTCTTTTTGTCCATGACGATCCTGTAGGAGAGTTCTCTTAATCCTTCTCCCGTCTCATAGACGCCTGCACAGCATGTTGAATTGGAAGTATCAAAAACCAGAAGTCTCATCTTCACCTCGTAAGCACGTCACAAAGCCTGTCCGTAATCTCTTCGCCGAACCCTTCCTTTTCGAAAAGGATCTTTATGTCCCTGCTGGTGCCCGTTCCCGTTATGAATATCCTTAAGGTCTTCGGCGGCAGCAGTTCCTCTATTACGGAACTCCATTCTATCACGCAGATGCCGTCCTGATAGAAATAATCGTCAAGGCCGGAGTCCAGGAAGTCGTCCGGGCCTTCGAGCCTGTATGTATCAAAATGATAGACGGGGAACCTGCCCCCGATGTACTCGTTTACGATCGTGAAGGTCGGACTCGTTACTCTTGAAGTGACCCCCGCTCCCTCGCAAAAACCCTTGGTGAACACGGTCTTCCCCGCTCCGAGGTCACCGTCGAGGGCGATGACCGAGCCCGAAGGAAGTATGCCCGCCAGTTTTCTGCCGAGTTCCTTTGTGTCTTCTTCAGAGTTTGATACTAATTGATAGACCATCTGATCCCTCATTTTGCATATACGGGGATCTTGCCTTCGATGACTTTGTCGGCTATCGGATCACCCATATCGATCATTACTATGTCAAGTCCGTCAAGGTGCGGCCCTACGGCATTTCCGAGCTCCTTGAAGATCTCGTCGTTACGTCCCGTGTGATCCACGATAAAGAGCCATTCGGGCTTGTCCCTGCCTTCCCTTTGCATGAGTTGGATGAAGATCCTGAATATCTCCTCCCTCTTCGCGCCGAAGTCTATCGCAGCGTTGCCCATTCCTTCCGGAAGCTTATCCGGATCTCCCACCTTGATGCTCGCATTCTTCTTCGTATCTTCCTTGACGATGCCGTCCTTTTTGAACTCATCGACTATCGCCTTCAGCATATCCTCCCTGAAGAGCACTTCCTCAGAACCCGGATTTACCACAAAGCCGTTGATCCTGCTGTCTTCACAGAGCACGAGATCCGCGAGATCCATGAATCCCGCCACGATGCCGTTCTGCTTTTTGTTGATGAAAGCCATGTTGAAAGTATTCGAATCGGCATAGACGATCTGGTATATCCTTCCCTCGTCACCCTGAACGGCGTGAAATCTCATCTTGCCTTCTTCTTTTCCGTCCACCGGCAGGATGAACTTCGCCGACACCGCCTCCGTCAGGACCTTGAGCATGTTCTCTTCCGTGTTCTCTCTCCTGACGAGCTTCATTGCTTCTATGAGCTCCGGGTTCTTTATGTCCGTGTCTTTTAACTCCATCCTGGATCTCCTTACCTTAATTTCCGAAAAGATGCGTGCAGATCGCGAGGAATACCGGGATCGTTACGATCATCAAGACCACCGTCTGCGCGAAGTTCCTCGCACAGAGCTTAGGCGCACAGTTGAACTTCTCGCTGAAGATAACATTCATGGATCCGCAAGGAAGCGCGGTCATGATAACTATCGTCGTTGCCGTGACAGGCATGATATATACGTAGTGCCTTACGATGATGACGGCTCCTAACATTATCGCAGGGAATATGATGAGCCTGAGGGCCGTCGAGAAATAAGACAGCTTATCCGTAAAGAGCTTTTTGATATTCACGGTGGTCAAGGTCGATCCGATGATTATCATCGCCAGCGGCACCGTCATGTTGCCCACGATATCGATGGTCTCCTTAACGTGACCCGGCATCCTCCACGGGATGATGAAAAGTATCAGCGCCGCAATGGTCGCGAGCGTAACGGGGTTCAGGAGAAGATTACGCGCATTGGCCTTCTTCCTCGAGAGCTTATGCTCGCCATATGTGTACATGAAGATGTTGAATACCATGTTGTAGCATGAAGCCAGGAGCATACCCTTCTCGCCGAAGAGCGCCTGCATCAAAGGAAACCCTACAAAGCCCGTATTCATGAATATCGAGGTCATGATAACGACCCTTCTTTCCTGATCCTCCATCTTGATGTTCTTCACGAAGAACCTCATTCCGATTATCGAAAAAGTAAAGTAACAAAGTGAAGCGCCCGCTACCGCGATCAAAGCGAGGATCATCTCCCTTGAATATTCATACTGGCTCGACGATATGAGATTGAACGGCAGGACCGCATGGATAAGGATATTAGACAGTCCCTGCTGGACGCGTTCGTCTATGACCCTGGTCTTCCTTAACACGAATCCCAGGATGATGAGCACAGTCATCTGCAAAAAACTGAACAGTAACGCCGGCATAATTCCTCCAGATCAACCAATCAGTGTTCTAACCGAAGCTCTGTATCCTTCGAGGAGACTGTCAGCCTGACTTCTCTCCATCTTCGGGGTATAGGTCTTCGACGGTACATATAAATTCTTCAATTCCTTTTTCGACTCATAAAAGCCGCTGTACAGTCCCGCGACCATACCGGCTCCCATGGCCGTCATCTCGTCGGATCTTGCCCTAAGGACATCCAGTCCCAGTATATCCG
The DNA here is from genome assembly GCA_024691135.1 of Clostridiales bacterium. Taxonomy (GTDB): domain Bacteria; phylum Bacillota; class Clostridia; order Saccharofermentanales; family Saccharofermentanaceae; genus Saccharofermentans. The sequence continues at coordinate 14,523 of JAILNZ010000141.1, read as the reverse complement.
ACTGGAGCTGCATCAGAAAATCGCATGCGCAGACACCGCCGTCGACCTTCATCTCGCCTCCCTTTATGCCGGTTTCCTTCTGCATCAGAAGGATCAGCTCAGCCACCTGATAAGCGATGGATTCCACACCGGCTCGAACTATATAATCACCACCCGTGCCCCGTGTCAAGCCTAAGACGGCTCCTCTGACCTCAGGGTTCCAGTAAGGCGCGCCAAGTCCCGTGAAAGCAGGCACCATATAGACTCCGCCGTTATCCTTAAGCGACGAGCAGATCCTGTCGCAGTCGGCCGGCTCTCTTATAAGTCCCATCTCGTCCTTGAGCCACGATATGATCGATCCTCCCTGGAAAACGCTTCCCTCGAGTGCGTAGTCGATATCGTTCTCTATGGAGCAAGCGACTGAAGTAAGAAGTCCGCCCTTACTGATCAGCGGCTCCCTTCCTATGTTCATGAGCGTAAAGCATCCCGTTCCGAAGGTCGTCTTCGAATCGCCTTCCCCAAAGCACGTCTGCCCGAACAGAGCCGCCGCCTGGTCTCCCGCAACGCCCGTGATATGAACGCCGTTTAAGATCTCCAGCACCTCGGTCTCCCTCGCCGTCAGCGGTATCTGATCAGACGATATCTCGATCTCGCCGTAATCGTATCCCGACGGCACCGGCCTTGCCAGGCACTGCTCCGGCACATCGAAAAGTTCCAGGAGCTCTTCATCATACCTGAGATCCCTGATATTGAACAGCATCGTCCTCGACGCATTCGAATAGTCGGTCAGATAGTTCTTCTTGCCCGTCAAGCGGTACACGAGATAGGAATCGACCGTCCCGCACAGGACCGTGCCGTCCTTGGCCTTCTCATAAGCACCTTCCGCATTCTCGAAAATGTATCGCATCTTTGTCGCGGAAAAATAAGGATCGAGCTTTAAGCCCGTCTTAAACGTGATCATCCTGATCTTTTCCTCATATTCCCTTCGCCTGCAGATATCGGCCGTCCTTCTGCACTGCCAGCAGATACCCGGATGAAGCGGCCTTAAGGTCTCACCGTCAAAACAGATCGTCGTCTCCCTCTGGTTTGTGATCGCGACCGAATCGATATCGCCCTTGACCGCGTTATTTTTGATGAGCACATCGGCCATGGCTCTAAGCACCGAGAAATATATCTCGTCCGGATCATGCTCGACATAACCCGGCTCCGGATAGTGCTGTGTTATGGGCATTCCCGAGGACGCCAGAAGATTTCCTTTCTTGTCCAGAAGAAAAGCCTTGGTCGAAGTCGTTCCCTGATCGATCGAGAGTATATATCTTCCCATAGATGCCTCCTTTGACCTTAAAGTCTCCTGTAGAGCCTCGACAGCTCATGGTACCAGTCATTGTCTATTCCCGCGAGGTCCTCATTCGAGAATCTGACGACCCAGTTGCCCGTCGGCGTCCCCGGCGTATTCATCCTCGTGTCTCCCCCGTATCCCAGAAGATCCTGTACGGGTATTATCGCAACATCCGCATGGCTTTGCCAGAGCGTTCTTATGATCGCCCGGCACGACGGACTCCTGTATCCGCCCTCGCCCCAGTTGCCGCCTTCAAAACCGCAGTACTTCAGGCACTCCTGCCTCTCCCTCTCGGGCGCCTCCCAGAGCCACCCCAGAAGCGTGTTATTGTCATGCGTCCCCGTATAAGCGACGCAGTTCTTCGGAAAATTGTGCGGCAGATAGAAGCTGTCGTCATCCGGATTGAATGCGAACTGCATGACCTTCATTCCCGGCAGCCCGCACTCCTTCATGAACTCCACGAGGTCAGGCGTCATCTCGCCCAGATCTTCCGCGAAAAGCCTGTCCGAATCCCCGAAGACCTTGTCCATCTCCCGGAAGAACGCCATCCCCGGGCCCTTGACCCAGCGGCCTTCCTTCGCCGTCTTTGCCTCCGCCGGGATCTCCCAGTACGAGCTGAACGCCCTGAAATGGTCGATCCTCACGAAGTCATAGAGCTTATAGTTCTCCGCGATCCTCGTCATCCACCATTCAAATCCGCTCTTCTCATGCTTCTCCCAGTCATAGATCGGGTTGCCCCAGAGCTGCCCGTCCTCGCAGAAATAATCCGGCGGCACTCCCGCCACCTTCTCGAAAACGGTCTTGGCGCCCTTCTTCTTGTTCATCTTGAAAAGATCCCTTTTGGCCCATACATCAGACGAATCGCCCGATACATAGATCGGCATGTCGCCCACGATCTTGATCCCGAGCTCATTGATCTGCGATTTGATGTCAGCCCACTCCGTCGTAAAGAGATACTGAACGAACGCATGATAGAGATAATCATCCGTCTGCCTTATTGGCTCCAAGGCCTTACTGTCATAGTCACGAAGCCCGGCATCATCCCATTCCCACCACGGTCTTCCGTAGTATCTGTCCTTGATCGCGAGATATAATGCCACGTCATCTGCCCATGTGCTCTCATTTACGAACTTCAGGACCTCTTTTTTAAGGTCGTCATTGCACCTCTCAAAGCTCTTCCTCAAGAGCCTCTCCCTGTCTTTTCTCAGGTAGTCGTAATCTATACGCCACTTGTTGACATTGTACTCGGCACTTACCACCTCTTCAGGTGTCAGAAGTCCCCTGTTCATGAGCCTTCTCGGATCTATGAACAGCCAGTTGCCCGCAAAGGCCGATATGCTCTGATACGGAGAATTCCCCATTCCGGGATAAGAAAACGGCAGTACCTGCCAATAAGTCATTCCCTGTTTCTTTAACTGTTCGGCGAAAGCCAACGCTTCTTCGCCAAAAACACCGATACCGAACGGTCCCGGCAAAGATGCTATATGCATCAGTACTCCGGCGCCCCTTTTCATTGCCATACCCCACACTCTCTGCTATAATGTTTTGGTTTTATCGATATATTATACACTTATTACCGAGAGGTGCAAAATGACATATACCACGGAAGAAGAGATAAAAAGACGCCGTACTTTCGCCATAATATCCCATCCTGACGCAGGTAAGACGACCATGACCGAGAAGCTTCTCCTCTACGGAGGCGCTATCCACATGGCAGGTTCCGTCAAGGCCAGAAAAGCCGCAAGACACGCCACCTCCGACTGGATGGAGATCGAGAAACAGCGTGGTATCTCAGTCACTTCTTCCGTCATGCAGTTCAACTACGACGGCTTCTGCATCAACATCCTTGACACCCCCGGCCACCAGGACTTCTCCGAGGACACATACCGTACGCTCTGCGCCGCAGACGCCGCAGTCATGCTCCTCGACGGCGCGAAAGGTGTCGAGGCTCAGACAATTAAGCTTTTCAAGGTATGCCGCAAGCGCGGTATCCCGATCTTCACCTTCATCAACAAGATGGACCGTGCGGCCAAGAACCCCTTCGACCTCATAGACGAACTCGAGAAAGTCCTCGGCATAAGGTCCACTCCTGTCAACTGGCCTATCGGTACAGACGGCGATTTTGAAGGCGTCTTCCAGCGTGAGACCGGCGAAGTGCTCCTTTTCGACAGCTCGAATAAGGACCACGGCGCTTCCATGGTCAAGCACCAGACGGCAGGCATCAACGACCCGAACCTCAAGGACATGATGTCCATGGGTCACTACGAGACTTTGTGCAACGACATCGAGCTCCTCGACATGGCAGGCGACGAATTCGACCTCGACAGGATCTTAAAGGGCGATCTTACCCCTGTATTCTTCGGTTCCGCGATCACGAACTTCGGCGTCGAGCCTTTCCTCAAGAGATTCCTCGAGATAGCTCCGCCGCCGCAGCCTTATCACACCGATAACGGAACAGTCGATCCGACTTCCTCCGAGTTTACGGGATTCGTATTCAAGATCCAGGCAAACATGGACCCCAAGCACAGGGACCGCATGGCCTTCGTAAGGATCTGCTCCGGCAAATATGAAAAGAACATGAGCGTTACTCACATGAGGCTCGGAAACAAGATCACTCTTGCCCAGCCCCAGCAGTTTATGGCACAGGACAGGAACATCGTTGAAGACGCATACGCAGGCGACATAATAGGTATCTTCGATCCGGGTCACTTCAGGATCGGCGATACACTGATCGGTTCCAACAGGAAATTCCTCTTCGACCCGATCCCTGTCTTCCCGCCTGAGAACTTCAGCAAAGTCCAGCCGAAGGACTCCATGAAGCGCAAGCAGTTCCTCAAGGGCATCGAACAGCTCTCCGAGGAAGGTGCGATCCAGCTTTATAAGCAGCCTGACATCGGTACCGAGACATACATCATGGGTGTTGTCGGCGTACTGCAGTTCGAGGTCATGGAATACCGCCTGAAGACGGAATACGGAGTCGACATCATAAGGACACCTCTTTCCTACCGCCTTGCCCGCTGGCTCAAGAGCGACGCGGAAAAAGCCTTCGACTACCACGACCTTACGCTCACTTCCACCTCCATGCTCGTTCTCGACAGAGATGACGAGCCGGTAGTTCTTTTCGAGTCGGAATGGGCTGTTGACTGGGCGGTCGAGCACAACAAGGACCTTAAGCTCAGGTTTGAGGATATCCATTCAAAGTAACAGTTAAAGAACGGCAGTTTTTGTTATCCCCGCGCGGGCTAATTAAATCCCGCCCTGCAAATAAATACTTCTTTTTGCAAGGCGGAGACGTTTTTTATTCCCGGGAACAATGATAATATAACCGTGTTTGAAAGGACAGGTGATACAAATGAAGAAATGCCCGTGCTGCGGCGCACTCCTGATTGGTTATAACGATATGCTCTGCTGCGAGTATTGCGGCTACGAGGAAAAAGACAAGAGCCTCGTTAAGAACTACAACCTCTTGATCACGCATTCCCAGGGAACGGTCAATGCGATCGGCATTTTTATTCAGGATTCCGGCATAACTTGCGATCTGAATGCGAATTCGACATCAAGCTTCATGCTCGCTCCGGGCCCGCACGAGATCACCTTCCGCGCAGGACACAGGATTGAAAAAAGGGTCGTCGTTACAAATGATGTCGGCCTTATCGCAAAGATCGACGTCTCATACGACTTCATGAGGAACACTCCTTTTGTCATCAAGATCGATCAGCCGGATACATCGTCCCAATATAACACGGATCTCGTAAACGGCAAACTCCCTGCCCGGAAGACAACTCTGTCGCTGGTCGCTCTCATCATGGCCTGCTGGGGCCTTGTTATCCCGGCCTTCATCATCGCCCTGGTCAACATCAAAAAGGCAAAGAAAAATGAACTGCGCCCGAACGCCATGGACGTCTGCGCCTTTATCCTGTCAATTGTTTTCGGATCCATCTGGTTCCTCGTCCTCCTGATGTCGATGGTAGCGAGATAAACTTGGCGGCCCTGTGAAAAGAAGAACACCAACTGAATCGAAGAAAAAAGTCTCAAGCGGACCTGCTTGAGACTTTATCATTTCCAATTAAACCTTAAAGGATCATCAGCCCTCGACGCTGTTCAGAGTGCCGATGAAGGCAGGTGTCTCTGTAGCGGTGTCGACGATCATGTAGACGAAAGGTCTGTCGAGATATACTTCTTTTACAGGAGTCGGATCAAATGCGGCGGTCGCTCCGTCAACCAGGACTGCAGTAGCCGCAGCTGCTTTGGTTCCCTCACGGTCGAGTTCGATGTGAGTCTTCTGGATGATCCTCGAGATGAAGACTTGGGAAGGAGTAACATGCGAGAAATCCGCCTTTTCAGGATCAAAAGCATCATTTATTCCGAGAGACTTCAGGATGTGCGTGATCTCTTCGTTTGAATAGTCATATGAGAACTCCGGGATCATTGTGAAAACGTCCGTATATGCCTTGCTCTCGAGAAATTCCCTGTAGTCCCGGGCAGTAAGCGAAGACATGAACTCGTTTGCGCTTATGGAGTCGTCCTTGGGGAGCATGGCTAAGAAAGCAAATTCCTCGCCTTCATAGTACTTCATGAAGCCCGTTGCCTTGTCTGTCTCAAAGTAGATCCCCTCTGTCGAATAGAGCATGGTCACTTTCTCGGTCTCACCCTTGGAATTTACGAACTCGCTGTCTTCCACGACCTGATGATCCTCATACGGTGTCTCCCACTTTCCTTCAAATGCGATCGCATTAAGGAGGACCATTACCGTTTCCGGGTTAAGTTCCGTAAGGAGCTTTTTGATCATTCCGTCAGTCTTATCGGATACCCACCCGTTGATCTCCTCTACCGTGCCCGAATTAAACTCCGTGACATGTACTTCGGAATCGAATTTCTCTTCGATAAAGTTAAGGTAATCCTCGTAGATCCGATCGCTTATGTCACTGCTGATATATGATGCATTTGCTACTTTGAACACATCCGGGTTCTTGGAGACGAGCTCGTTATAATAGTCGACTACAAATGCCAGAGCTTTCTCGTTCGTTGCACCCGGAACCAGTACCTGACTTAACTCATCCAATGTGTTTCCGTCTGCACCCGATCCTACAAGCTCGAGAGCAAAGAGAAGTGATGCGGGCGATACCAGAACGTTCTCATCAGGATCCGTGCTGCACGAAGATGCAAAGTTAAATACGAACTTGTTGTAATCCGCTTCCTGAAGGGTCTCTTTGTAGGAAAGATTCTCTAAGTCTTCGAAGACCTTTTCGCCCTCTGATGTTTTCAGGAGCTGAATGTTCTGTGTAGGTTCTTCAGTTACCTTGTTCGCAGGATCGAACTTACATCCCGAGATTACTGCCACGAACATGACTGCGGCCATGGCTGCCGCGCCTATTTTCTTTATCATAAGTCTGTCCCTCTTATCCGTTAACGCTGTTTACCGAACCGATGAAGACAGGTGTTTCTGTCGCTGTGTCGACGATCATGTAGACAAACGGTCTGTCGAGACGGACTTCCTTGACCTGTATCGGTTCTTCGATGCTTGCTTCGCAAAGAACGACTGCAGTAACTGCTGCTGCCTTTGTTCCTTCACGGTCGAGTTCGATGTGAGTCTTCTGGATGATCTGCGAGATGAATATCTGAGAAGGAGTAACGTGCGAGAAGTCTGCGTTTTCCGGGTCAAAAGCATCATTTATGCCGAGAGACTGAAGTATGGACGCGATTCCGTTGTTCGTATAATCATATGAGAACTCGGGGATCAGTGTGTCCACATCCGTATATATCCTGCTCTCGAGGAACTCCTTATAGTCCTGAGCTGTGAGCGATGACATGAATTCATTTGCGCTTATGGACTTATCCTTCGGAAGCATTGCTATAAAAGCGAATTCCTCGCCGTCATAGTACTTCATGAAGCCCGTTGCCTTGTCGGTCTCAAAGTAGACACCCTCAGTCGAGAAGAGCATGGTAACTTTTTCGAGCTCGCCCTTGGAGTTTACGAAACTGCTTTCTTCCATGACCTGATAATCCTCGTAGGATATCTCCCACTTTGCTTCAAATGCGATCGCATTAAGGAGGACCATAACGGTTCCGGGGCCGAGATCGGAAAGGATCTTCTTTATCATTCCGTCTGTCTTGTCGGATGCCCATTCATTGATCTCGTTTACCGTATTGGAATTGAACTCGGTGATATTTACCTCGGAATCAAATTTCTCTTCGATAAAGTTAAGATAATCCTCATAGATCTGATCGCTTATGTCTTCGTTGATATAAGCTGCATTTGCTACCTTGAACACATCGGGATTCTTGGAGACGAGTTCGTTATAGTAATCGACTACAAAAGCCAATGCCTGTTCGTTCGTAGCGCCCGGAACGAGTACCCTGCTGAGTTCATCAAGCGTATTGCCGTCTGCGCCCGAACCTATGAGCTCAAGAGCAAAGAGAAGTGATGCGGGTGATACGAGAACGTTCTCGTCAGGATCCGTGCTGCATGATGATGCGAAGTTGAATACGAATTCGTTGTAGTCTGCTTCCTGAAGAGCCTCTGTGTAGGAAAGTTCCTCGAGTTCTTCGAATACCTTGTCGCCTTCTGAGGATTTCAGAAGTTCGATGGTCTGTGCCGGCTTGTCATTTGCCTTTTTGGAAGGCTCTACCGTACATCCCGAGATTAACGCCATGAACATGACTGCAGCCATGGCAGCTGCCCCTATTTTCTTTACCATTTATCTATCCCTCCTATGGTAATTATGTCTATATAACGATACGGGGCACGGTTTTGTTGCAACTTGTAAAAAATATTTTTCTTTTCGAAAAAGAAGCTTATCCGTTTACGCTATTGACTGTTCCCAAAAATACCGGTGTGTCTGTTGCCGTGTCCACAATCGCAAAGACGAAAGGTCTGTCGAGCCTGACTTCCTTGGGAGTCGACACGTCGACGGAATCGCAGTATGTCATCACGACCGCTGTAGCGGCTGCTGCCTTGGTGCCCTCGCGGTCGAGCTCGATATGTGTCTTCTGGATGATCTCTGATATATAGAGCTCATCTGCCTCGGCTATGTTTCCGAAGTCTGCGGCGTACTTGTCGAAGGCATCGCTGATCCCGAGATCGCTCAGGAGTTTGACGAGTTCGCCATCTGAATAATCGAACGAGAATTCCGGTATATAAGCATAAACATCTGTGCCGTACCTGCTGTCAAGAAACTCCCTGTAGTCATCCGCCGTAAATGATGCCAGGAATTCATTTGCATCGATACTCCTGTCATTCGGCAAGATAGCGATGAAGGCGTAGTCGCCTCCCTCATACAGTTTCTTGAAGCCGATGGCCTTGTCGGTCGAATAATAGTTGTTCTCGAGAGAATAAAGAAGTGTTACATCTTCCTGCTGTCCTTTGTAATCGGTAAAAGTTCTGTTCTCCAGAACATCCTCGTCGGAATAACTGTTCTCCCACTGCGCGTTAAATACGACCGCATTGAGGAGCACCATCGCCGTATCAGAATCGAGACTGCTCACGAGCTTATCGATCATGCCGTCTGTCCTGTCGTCGACCCATTCGTTGATGTCATCGAGAGTAGCCTGATTCATCTCGGCTACGTATATCTCGGACTCCAGTTCCTCCGAGATGAAATCCAGATAATCCTCGTAGATCCTTGGTGCCAGATCAGAATTAATGAAGGCCGCATTGGCGACTTTCAGGACGCCCGTCTTGTCATCTGCGAGAGTGTTATAGTAATCGACCGTAAATCCCAGAGCCTCTTCGTTACTTGCTCCCGGAACCAGAACGGAACTGATCTCGTCCAGGGTATTTCCCTTTGCACCGCTGCCCGCCATCTGAAGCGCGAATAGAAGCGACGCGGGAGATACCATTACGTTTTCGCTCTTTCCTTCACAGCTCTTGCCTCCGAAATCAAATACAAATTCAAGATATCCGTTATCATTGATCGCTTCCTTGTATGAGAGTTCCTCGAGATCCGAGAAAACATTATCGCTGCCTGAAGATTTTAAGGTGACAAGTCCGCTTTTAAGATCCGACTTCTTCTCCGGAAGTCCCGTGCACCCTGTAACACCTGCCATGAACAGCATTGCGGCCATGGCTGCCGCTATGGTCTTTTTGATCATTTCCCTTTACTCCTTTTCCCTTATATCGGATCATCCTACCGAATTGACTGTTCCCAAAAATACCGGTGTCTTAGTCGCGGTATCCACGATCGCATAGACAAACGGCCTGTCGAGAATGACTTCCTCAAAATCCGGCTCGACCATTGCGTTCTTTGCCGTCAATGTAACTGCCGTTGCCGCTGCCGCCTCTGTTCCTTCCCTGTCGACCTTGATATGGGTCTTGTGGACGATGGAAGAGATGTAGACATCAACATCCGATATGTTACTGAAGTCCGCACTCATCGAGAAAGGCGTCTCCATGCCGAGCTTCTTGAAGATCTCGACCATATTGCTGTTCGAATAATCATATTCGAACTCCGGCAGGTTAGTCCTGACGTCAATGTTCTTCAAACTTCCGATAAACTCATTATAATCCTCAGAGCTGAAATCGCTCAAGAATTCATTTGCGCTGACCGACGAATCCTTCGGAAGTATCGCGACAAAAGCATAGTTTCCGCCCTCATAATACTTCATGAATCCCGTCGCCTTATCCGTCTCGAAAAATATATCTTCCGTCGAACAGAGCATCGTAACTTCTTCCTCTTCACCGTAGGAATTCGTAAAGATCCTGTTTTCCGAGATGTTATCGGATTCATATTCTTTTTCCCATTTTCCGTCAAAGGCGATGGCGTTGACCAGTACCGCGACATCAAGGCTCGGATCAAGGCTGTCTATGATCTCGTCGATCATTCCGTCGGTGCTGTCGTTGACCCAGTCATTGATATATTTGACTGCATCCTCGTCAAACTCCCTGACATCCGTCTGAGCTCCGAAATTATCCACGATGTAATTCAGATAATCGCTGTAGAACCTCGCTTCAAAAGCCTTGTTCATGAAGATACCGTTCGAGACTTTTATCTCATCGGTACCGTTGAGCGCCGAATAATAATCCGTTGCAAATCCCAGCGCCTCTTCGTTACTTGCCCCCGGCACCAGTAAGGCACTCATCTCATCGAGGGTCTGCCCGTTTGCTCCGGCAGCCGCCATCTCCATCGCAAAAAGCAAAGACGCGGGAGACACCATCATGTTGGTATCACTTCCCGCGCTGCATTGATTTGCTACAGAAAATACAAACTCCGTGTACCCGGAATCCTGTACCATCTCCTCATAAGAGATTTCTTTTGCGTCGTTGAATACCTTATCGCCGCCTTTTTCGGGCTCGATAATGTTATCCGTGGACATTGTGTTGACCGGTCTTTCATTTGTGCATCCGGAAAAAATTGCCATGAACATCAAGGCCGCCATGGCAGCAGCTCCAAACTTTTTTATCATGATCTATCCCTCCGCAATTTTGATTGCTGTCTATATAACGAGCGATCCTCAACTTTTGTTGCATTTTCGGGAAAGATCATGAAGATCATTCAAGACCCGAGTAATCCACCTCGACCGTATTGCCGTAATAATCGTAGCAGCACATGGTCTTTGTATCAGGGTCGAAGCTTAAGACGGTCATGTCCCAGAGATCCTCGTACCTGTTGTCATCGCAGTAGAACTCGGTCACGTCATAAGCCACCGGCGCATAGATCGTGTAGTGGTTCACATAGGTAAAATCTTCCCTCATGTACCCGTCCTCGAGCTCGCGCTTGTCGGTATCCATCATGAAGTACGCCATATAGCCGTCCATGCCGAGCGCATACGTCGGATCGATCTGGTAGCACTGACCGTCGAGCCTTATGAGCGACCAGCCGTGAGGCGCACCATCCGAGCTCCTGGGACCCCCGATCGTTCCCGCATCTACATCCGCCTGCGCCAGAAGGAACGAATAAGTCGTGGACAGGTCTCCGCAGATGCCGTACCTGGTCGTCATTACCTTAAGGATCGAATTCGTATCCAGGTAAACGTCGGAATTCGCCGCATCATAATCATAAGTGAAATTGCCGTACTCTGAAAAATACATATAGAGCGCGAGCGCTTTTTCGAAGTCTGTGTAATCGTCTTCGAAAACTTCGTTCATCATATCTTCCACGAGCACCCCGAATTCCTGAAGTTCCTCCCGGAACTGCTCATACGAACAGTCGAGCTCGATATGACCTTTCCCGTCATAATAGCCCATGGAAACGGCATGTTCCTTCAGTACCGGGCAGAAATTATAAGGATACTGCCCGATCATCCAGTCATATGTGTTTGAATCGCTGCACTCGAATTCCGTCTCGCCGTTCATGACTGCGGTAAGCATGTTCTGATAAGCCGAAGCCATGTCTTCGCCCATTACCTCGTCGAACATCGGAGAAGTTTTATAGACATCATATTTGAACGTGCTTACGGGCTTCGTTTCCACAGGCTCGGTATCCGTCACTTCCGTGATATCATCGATATCGGCCTCGGTATAAGACTCCGATACGGGAGCTTTCTTACTCTCCTTCGTACCGGAAGTCTCTTTTATATCAGTCCTGCCGCATCCCGTAAGGACAACGGCGATCATAATCAATGCTGCTGCAGGTCTTAAAAGTCTGCTCATTTTTCTTCACTCCTATCAGTTTGATAACAGAAAAACGAGCAAGACCCGATTATTGTTGCAACAAATTAAACTTCAATACCATATTCGTCCATCATGTAGGTAACATATTCCTCGGAATAGTTGTCCCAGCCTTCAGGAAGCCATTCTGCAAAGCGCTCGAAAACGTCATCTGACGTCGACTCCTTGATGATCTCGATAACAAGTTCGTCATTCGTGTCGATACCAAGCTCAAAAGTATGGTTATTTGCATTTTCGCTTATCTTCTTAATAGACTCCGGCCCGTATTCCTCCATGAGGAATGCTATCAGTCTGAAACCGTATTGATAATTGGCCTGCTCGGTATCTCTCGGTGAGTCATTTACCTCAATGAACTCGCCTTCAGGATCTGCGAGGATCCCGGAGTCATCATATTCGGTAATAAAATATCCCTTTGTCTTATATATTACGACATCCCAGTTCGCGAATCCGAGTCTGCGGGAAACCTGATCCTCTGCATACATTGCAAATCCTTCTTCGAATATCGAACCTAATCCCTCACTCTGTTTTGCACGGTAAACGTGTGCCAGTTCATGGGGAACTGCAGCAAACGCAAGGCCGTTCAGGTCAAGATCACAGTCAAATAACACGGCCTCGGTTCCGAAGGACTGCTCTATTGACCCGTCATCCGGATAAGGCAATACGATGATGTTTACCTTGGAATTATCGATATTGACATACTTGAAAGCCCCGTCACAGAAACTGTCTCTCCAGTCACTTTCCTGATGAAGATCATTCTTCTCAAAAGGCATTCCGTAAAGATCTTCCAGTTCATTTATGACCAGCTCGATCGTCTCGGGTGTACTTCCCGGCACAACGCAGCCTTCCATAAAATAGATATAATACAGATCCCCTTCATAATACGAATTTTCCGTAATGGTGATCATCTCATCAGGATCGCCGCTGAACGTAACGACAGGTTCCTCCGGCTCGGGATAAGTTACTTCCGTCGTAACAACGGTCTCTTCCTCATCCTCAGCCGCTTCTGCCTGATTTTCAGTCTCAGCCTCAGCTGCCTTTGTTGTCTCTTCGGGTGTTTCAGTCTTTTCTTTCTTGCTGTCACAACCTGCGAACGCTCCAAGGAGCATTGCCGCTATCATGACTAGCGCCAATAACTTTTTGTTTTTCATTTTGTTTCTCCTTATTCCATGTTTATCAGTCTGATAAAACAACTCCTTTTGTAGGATACAGTATATTAATTATATTTGTAAAGGACAGATCCCGGTGTGGGGCGGTTGAAGGCAAAAAAAGAGGGGCACCCCGGTCTTCCGGGATACCCCCCGCTGTTACGGATTATTGATCAGTCGATGTCTGAACCTGCCTCAGTTGAAGCGCCTAAGTTGTCGGCAATATTACCGAGTGCTTCATCTACTGTCGGCTTCTTTTCTTCTTCCTGAACATTAGAGGATGCTGCCGGAGCTTGTGTTGCGAGTCCGAAATTTGTCGAACCTGCAAGCTTTGTTCCTGCGAAGCTTCCGATTACGGAAGAAAGATTGATGCCGAGGCTGTCGCCGATACCGTCGATCGTCTGCTTGAAGGACTTTGTAATGTCCTCTGTCATCTTGGCTGTGTTGCCTTCGCCATACATCGTAATGGAATCGATGTTTGCGAGAGGCTTTGCGATAGCCTCTGCAACGAGAGGATACATCTTACAGAGCATCTCGATGACTGCTGCCTCACCGTACTTCTGCATAGCTTCGGCTTTCTTGTCGATACCGATAGCTTCTGCCTCAGCCTTTGCGCGGATCGCATCAGCCTCAGCTTCACCTTTTGCACGGATACCTTCAGCTTCCTTCTGCATTGCAACAAGATCAGCTTCTGCCTGGATCTTCTTGGCTTCTGCCTGCTGAGCGAGCTCGTACTTGCGTGCTTCGGCTTCCTTCTGTCTCTTATAGAGAGCAACGTCTGCCATTTGCTGCTGACGATACTTCTCGGCATCTGCCGCCTTCTTGATCTCTGCATCCAAAGCCTGCTCACGAACCTGAGCTTCTTTCATCTTAAGTTCTACGGCTTTTTCCTGCTTAGCGATATCGGCCTCGGTATTTGCAACCTCGATCGACTTACGCTGTGCCTGCTCCTGGATCTTGTATGCTGCATCTGCTTCAGCTCTCTTGGTGTCCTGAACTACCTGAAGTTCGGATCTCTTGATAGCGAGGGCATTCTGCTTGATGGCGATCTCCGTCTCGGATGCGACCTTTGCATCGTTTGCCTCCTTGAAGGCCTCTGCCTGGGCGATCGCTACGTCACGCTCTGCGTTAGCCTTTGCGATGCTTGCGGACTTCTGGATGGATGCCATGTTGTCCTGACCCAAAGCAGTGATGAGGTCGTTCTTATCCTCAACGTGCTGGATGTTACAGGAGATGATATGGACACCGAGGTTGTTCATGTCAACCTGGGCCTTTTCCTGTACCTGATCACCGAAGGATTTTCTGTCGTTACAGAGTTCCTTCAATGTGATGGTACCGATGATCTCACGCATGTTACCCTGCAGGGAATCAACGAGCTGAGTATTGATCTGCTGGCTAGTCATGTTGAGGAAGTTCTTCATAGCGAGCTTGATGCCTTCCTCGTCGGTCCTGAT
>JAILNZ010000113.1 GCA_024691135.1 Clostridiales bacterium | reverse complement strand
CCCTCTTTTGGTAAGGGCACTGGAAGACTACCAGTTGATAGGCCGGGCGTGTAAGCATAGTAATATGTTCAGCTTACCGGTACTAACGCCCGAGGACTTGACCACAAGTTATGTTCAATTATCTTAAGAAGAAACACTGTGAAAAGGATCTCGATATCTTCTCCTTTTGAAGATTAGTCACTTATGTAGTCTTGAAGGTACAAAACCTTCAACCATTCCGGTGGTTATTACTTTGAGGCCACACCTGTTCCCATTCCGAACACAGAAGTTAAGCTCAATGGTGCCGAAGATACTCAGCTGGAGACGGCTCGGAAAAATAGGTTGCTGCCGGATTAAACAGACCGACTTGCGCTAAACGCAGGCCGGTCTTTTTCTTTGCAAAAATCATCTGAAACCTCTTATCACAGATATTGCTATTTTTTGTAATATTAGTGTTATACTTATCTATATGGTATATGAATTACAGGAGGTTCCCATGGCCAAGATACTCATAGTTGATGATGAACAGGCTATAGTTGACTCTATCGTCGATGTATTAAACAGCTTCGGTTTTGAGACTGTATCAGCTACTGACGGAAGAGAAGGATTCAAGATGGCAACAGAACTTGATCCCGATCTCATAGTACTTGACTGGATGATGAAGGACTATAACGGCCTTCAGTTCACTGAGGATTTCAGAAATGCGAATTTTAATACCCCTATCATCTTCCTTACAGCAAGAGGCAATGCTACCGATTATCAGGTAGAAGCACTCAGGATCGGTGCCGACGATTATCTTGCCAAGCCGTTTGAGCCGGGCGTACTCGTTGCACGTATCAAGGCTGCTCTCCGAAGAGCATCTTATCCTTCCAAGGGGGAGAACGGCAAGAGCCAGGGAGATGAGAACCGTCACGTTTACTGCGGCGGCGAGCTCATCATCGATTTTGATGCCATGCAGGCATACCGTTATGACGAATCATGCGATCTTACCAACCGCGAATTCCAGCTTCTCAAGTATCTCGAGAGCAATGCCGGACGTGTATGTAAGAGGAGCGAGCTTCTCAACAAGGTCTGGGAATATGATTATCTCGGAGACGAGAGGACAGTTGACGTAACCGTAAGAAGAACAAGAGAGAAGATCGAGCCTGATCAATCCAAGTTCAAGTATATACTTACGAGAAGAGGATCAGGATATTCCTTCCCTAAGGCTTTCGAATAATGTTCCTGAATATCTCCAATTTAACATCTGCAATACCGGAGGGCCTGAGACAATATCTCTGGCTCATCCTTTTATTATGTTGTGTTTTTCTTGCAGCAGGCATCCTCGCGGGATATTTTGTAGGCAATAATTCCCTTAAGAGGGACTATAACGAGGGACTTGAGGCAGAGCGTCATATGGGCGCGATCCAGAAGTCCATAGCGGAAAATGTCGGACTCGGTATCATCGTATATGGCAAGGACGGCATATTATACAGTAACAGCACGATAGACGAATTCCAGGGTTTTATCGAAGACGGAAAGATACCGGGAAATCTCGATCTGTTCCTTGACCGCTATGACAACAAGGACAACCATCTCAAATCCGATTATCTCGTCTCTGTCGAAAACGGAGCGGATCTCGTAAGGTCGAACTACATGACGAATAACAGGATCTTCGAGATAAAGATCCTTAAAAAGACCGTAGAATACGAAGCGGAGACGGATAAGGACGAGCTCCCCAGAAGTGAAGATTTCGACATAGTCATCGTCGAGGACATAACACAGATAAAAGATGACGAGAGAAGGCAAAAAGACCTTGCCG
Source organism: Clostridiales bacterium (assembly GCA_024691135.1). Lineage (GTDB taxonomy): Bacteria > Bacillota > Clostridia > Saccharofermentanales > Saccharofermentanaceae > Saccharofermentans. The sequence goes on along the minus strand of JAILNZ010000113.1, from coordinate 5,917 downwards.
CGAACGTATCTCATGAGCTTAAGACTCCTCTTACCGTAATAAGGGCGTCCGAGATCTTCGTAAAAAAGCTCGATTCGGATCAGAAACCGTCATATGACGAGATATCCAAGTGGGGGAACAGGATACTTGCAAATGCCATAAGGATGCAGGATATCGTCGAAGACTTCCTTGTTCTGTCGATGAGTACGCAGACAAAGCAGATGAGGATCTTCGAGATATATCCCGTAGTCGAAAAGGCAGTTACCAACTTAAACGACTACCCGAATGCGGACAAGGTCCGCTTCGTCATGCCGAAAAATGATGCCTATCCGCTGGGGTTCGGTAACAGCAGACTCATCATGAGGGTCATTACGAACCTCCTTACGAATGCGGTCAAATACATAGACTATGAAGGCAAGCAAAAACCGCACGAGATAGTGATTAACATTGTTACAACTGCCGATAAGATAGGCATTCAGGTCGATGACAACGGAAGAGGCATCCCTGAAAAAGACATAGATCATCTGTTCGAGAGATTCTACAGGGTCGATAATTCCGGCTCAAGAGACGTGGGCGGATCAGGCTTGGGTCTTGCCATTGCAAAGGAGATCGCAGACAATCACGACGGAAATATAAGCATCATCTCAAAGCTCGATTCGGGCTCTTCGTTTACGCTCTTCCTGCCGACGGCAAAGAGCTGTTTTGAGAGGATCTATGAGGATGCGAAGGACGGCGTCATATCGGAGATACCGTATTACAAAGCGGCGACCGATTTCTTCTTCAGGGAAGAGATCGAGGCGGCGAGGTCCAAAAACTACGGGGATATCGTGAAGGCTGTCGACGAGTTAAAGATCAGCGATACGAACGAGAAGTTCAACGAGACCGACGAGGTCAAGCTCATCGCGCTCCTGGGGGACGGAAGGTTCAAGGATCTGTGCGGAGAACTGACCTACGTGGAAGTTTTCGAAGAAGAGTATGAGGAAGAATCTGAAGAGCCGGAGGGCGAGCCTGAGCCTGAGATCGCGGATACGGAGGCAGAGGATATCGCTGCGGAAGCATATGCCACCGAGGTACTGGAGGCCTATGAGAGGAGCAGGGCGGCTCTTGAGGAGGAAGAGAACAACTTAAGGATCGTCAGGGAGCAGGAGGAACTTGAGCGCCAGAAGAAAAAGGAAGTACAGGAATTCCTTATGCAGCCGGTGGTCCAGCAGAGCGTAAAACAGACAAAAAAACTTGAGAACATTACGAAATTTGACGAACAAAATGTAAACAATTCTGATTTTGTGCATCTGGGTGACAAAGACAAGACCGTAATTCACCCAAATGCCGAGAAAAAACTGTATAATGTATCAAGTGGAAGATTGTTCGAAGGCAAGAAAAAAGGATTTGCTTCGAAAAAGATCAAAAAGAATGAGGAAACTGAGCCGATAAGATCTGCGGTAAGGCAGGTCCTGGACGAAGCAAGTGCGATCGAGGATAAGATCGCCAAAAACAACGAAACAGAAGGAAACAGATAAAGTGTATTCATTTAGAATAAACGGCGGCAGGCCGCTCCGCGGAGAGATCAGCATCAGCGGAAGCAAGAATGCGGTCCTCGGTGTTTTGGCAGCTGCCATGATGCTCGACGGACCATGTGTCCTCGAGAATGTACCGGACATCTCGGATGTCAAGATTATGGTGGATCTGTGCAGGTCTATAGGCGCGACTATCGAGGAAGAGGCGCCTTATACCCTCAGGATCGACCCTACGACGATCAACACATACAGTGCGATCGGTCCGGAAGTATCAAAGATCAGGGCATCTTACTATCTTCTCGGTGCGCTCCTTGCCAGGGGCGGGAAGGCGCATCTTCGTATGCCGGGCGGATGTAACTTCGGACAAAGGCCGATCGACTACCATCTGAAAGCATTTAAGGCGATGGGTGCCAAGGGTACCAACGCCAGGGACATAGAGAACGGTATCATCAAGCTCGAGGCGAATCCTCTCAGGGGAACGAGAGTCTTCTTTGATATCGCCAGCGTCGGAGCTACCATAAACGTAATGCTCGCTGCGACCAAGGCGGTCGGCAGCACGACGATCATCAATGCGGCAAAAGAGCCGCACATCGTTGATGTCGCGAACTTCCTTAACTCCATGGGCGCAAAGATCAAGGGTGCAGGTACTGACACCATAAGGATCCAGGGAGTTCCGGTCCTTCCGGGCAATTTCTCATATTCGATAATCCCTGACCAGATCGAGGCGGGAACCTATATGATCGCGGCAGCCGTAACAGGCGGAGATGTTACGATCCATAATCTCATCCCTACGCATATGGAACCTCTCTCGGCAAAGATGCGTGAGATGGGCTATACAGTTGAGGAAGATGACGAATCGATAAGGGTATATAAGGAAGAGGATGCGGAGATCGAAGGAACGAACTTCAAGACAGCTCCTTATCCGGGATTCCCGACAGACCTTCAACCGCAGGCGGTTGTCCTTCTGTGCCTTGCCAGCGGCATGAGCAAGATGCATGAGAATGTATGGGAGACGAGATTCCAGTATGTTGCGGAGCTCCAGAAGATGGGTGCCAATATAAACTGCATCGAGCGCGTCGCACTCGTAAGCGGTATCGATTCCTTTAAGCCCGCGAGCGTAACGGCTACGGACCTGAGAGCCGGAGCGGCGCTCGTATGCGCGGCACTTGAGGCTTCGGGCGTAAGCTATATCGGATACGCGAGCAGGATCGACAGAGGATACGAGAACATAATCGAGAAGCTCACGGCATTGGGTGCCGATATCCAGAGAGTCGACAAACCTGTCTTTGATATTGACGGAGAGGCTTAGGACATGGCATCAACGTTCGAGATGATCCCGCTTTGCAGCGGAAGCAGCGGCAATTCGATACTTGTCAGAGCCAAGGGAATGAACCTTCTTTTTGATCTGGGATTATCCTGCAAGAGGATCGTTGAAGCGCTCGAAAAAGTCGGTACCGATCCGTCATCGGTCGATGCCGTTTTTCTTTCCCATTCGCATTCGGATCACATAAGCGGTGCGGATGTTTTCATCAGAAAATATAATACGGATGTTTACGCGACAAAGGAGACTTTACGGTCGTTTCTTACCGTGTGTAAAAAAGAGCACGCTCCGTGCCTCGATCACGAGATCTCGGAAGAGATCGTTTTCGAGACGGATGAAGGGGATGTGAAAGTGCTGTCATGCTGTACGCCGCATGATACGGCGGGTTCCGTATGCTTCAAGGTCTGCGCGGATGACAGGTCATTGATGATAATGACGGACTTAGGGCACGTCACGGATGACATAAAGTCCATGGCGAAGGGCGTCGACGGGATACTGATAGAATCCAATTATGATTATGAGATGCTTATCACGGGACCTTATGACTATGTCCTGAAAAGGCGTGTCGGAGGCCCTTACGGGCACCTGAGTAACGAAGACTGCGCCGAGATGATCAGGGAACTGATCGAGAGCGGGACGAGGCGGTTTATGCTCGGTCACTTAAGCGAGAATAATAATATCCCGGATCTGGCGGTCAGGACGGTCGTCGACTATCTGTCGGGATTCGGATTTGCCATCGAGAGGGATTATGAGCTTGACGTCGCCAAGAGGTATGAACCGTCGGCTCCTTTGGTGGTCTGTCCATGAGAATAAAGATCGTGTGCGCCGGGAAGATAAAGGAAAAGTGGCTCAGCGAGGGCATCGCGGAGTATGTGAAGCGCCTGTCGAAGTACTGCTCTGTTGAGTTCATTGAAGTTCCGGACAGCCCCGATTCGATCCCTGTCTCAAGGGCGCTCGAGACTGAAGGCAAGCTCATGCTCACGAAGATAGGAGATTCTGATCACGTCTGGGTCATGGATCTTCACGGCAGGCTCATGACTTCGGAGGAGATATCGGATAAACTCATAAAGGGACTTGAAAAAGGAGGAAGCACATTGACCGTCGTGATAGGCGGAAGTAACGGCCTGTCACCGGATATCATAAAGCGTGCGGACGAACGGATCTGTCTCGGAAATATAACCCTGACTCATCAGATGACGAGGCTTATCCTGCTAGAGCAGATATACAGGGGTTTTAAGATAGCCGGAAACGAAAAGTATCATAAATAAATTTAGAAGCGAGAGAGGAGTGAAAAAGTGAGAAGTTTTATCAGAAAGTACGGCCTCAGGATCACGGGAATCATTCTCGTACTGAGCATGGCAGCTTCATTCGCGGGCTGCAACAAAAAGAACGCCGACGGAGTAAAGTTTGACGAGAACGGCGTTCCTTACATCCTTGAGGATTTCGAGGGGAAAAAGAACATCGCGATCGCAAGAGGCGACACGACAAAGATCGAGGTCATCGGCGAATCGGGTGACAGGGCCCTTAAGATATCCAACAGGACCGACGCGTGGAACGGCGCAAACTTCAAAGGTGACAGTTTTATCGGAAACAAGGTCACGGTCAAGGTAAGTGCCAAGAGCGACAACAAGACGTGCACGCTCTCGCTTCAGTATGATCTGGCGGGAACAACGGCTTACACGACGATCGGCTCGGGCAACACGAGCTCGGGTTATTTCACGAATATCGTAGGAGAGATAGAGATCCCGGAGCATGCCGAGAACGTTTTCTTCTATGTGGAAGCCAGCGGAGTCGAAGACATCGTGATCGACAACTTCAGCGTAACGGTATCGGGAGAATACAGGGACCCGAAGACGATCGCTCCTCTTGAGTATGCGGACATCTCGGAATACCCGGAACTCAAGACGCTCTATGCCGACTATTTTAAGGTCGGATGCGCGATCCCGACTACATTCGTAAGCAACAAGAATACGGCTTATATCGATCTCGTAACAAAGGAATTCAATGCCATCACTTTCGAAAACGAGCTTAAGCCTGACAGCATCCTCGATTATGAGACATCCGTAAGCGACCTCAGCAAATATAACGAGAGTCCTGCCGTATCCTTCGATCATCTGAAGGAGACGCTCGACTATTGTAAAGAGAACGGCATCGCAGTAAGAGGACATACACTCGTATGGTATTCCCAGACTCCTGCATGGCTCTATCATGTCGATTATGACATTACCAAGGACTTCGTAAGCAGAGACCTCATGCTCAAGAGAATGGAAAACTACATAAAGAACGTTTTCGAGTGGGCTGAGACTGAATATCCGGGCGTATTCTACGCATGGGATGTAGTAAACGAGGCAGTCGCTGACGGCGGCGGAGTGCTCCGTGACTGCGAGTGGAAGCAGATCATAGGTGACGACTATGTCGAGAAGGCTTTTGAGTATGCAAGAAAGTATGCTCCGACAGGAGTAAAGCTCTTCTATAACGACTATAACAGCTACCAGAACACCAAGCGCGATACGATCATTAAGGTGCTTACTCCTATTGCTAAGGCGGGCAACATCGACGGTGTCGGAATGCAGGGACATATCTCCACGGCTACGGGCATCGACTACTTCATGGAAGCAATGCGCATGTATGCTGACCTCGGTGTCGTAGTAAACGTAACCGAGCTCGACATCTCGATGCCTTCGAGCAAGAATGCCGACTATGATCAGGGCGCTTATTTCAACAAGCTCTTCAAGGCATTTATCGACGGCAAGAAAGAGGGCATCCCGCTCGAGTGCGTTACCGTCTGGGGTCTTTGCGACAACCTCTCATGGAAGTCCGCAGAAAAGCCTCTGCTCTTCGCCGAGGATCTGTCTCCGAAGACGGCATTTAACGGCGTAGTCGCTGCAGCAAAGGGGGAAGATCTTCCTAAGCCTGCTGATTATGTCGAGGTCGTCCGCGACACTACGGCGATCTACGAAGATTACGAGGACGGTTCGTTCATCGGACACCCGAGATTCTCTTCGACGGTAGGCGTCGGCGATGTCGATGTCTATGACGGAAACAAGTCGCTCTTCTGCACGGGCGGCGTTGCCGAATATGACGGATATTCGATCGACATCTC
>JAILNZ010000094.1 GCA_024691135.1 Clostridiales bacterium | reverse complement strand
AATCGGCGTTTAATGGTTGTTATAATCTAACATCTGTTACTATCCCTGACGGTGTGACAACTATTGGAGCATATGCGTTTAGTTATTGCAATAATTTAAAAAAGGTTGTTATCCCTGAAAGTGTGAATGAGATAGGCTATGCTGCTTTTGATAGTTGTCCTGTGACGATCTATTGTGCAACCGGTAGTTATGCACAGACCTATGCGGAAACAAAGGGTAAATCGTATAAGTGTTGGGTAACAGTCCAATATGAAACAAATGGCGGAACTGCTGTTGCTTCTCAGCAACTGTGGGTCGGAGAACCGGCAACTAAGCCTGCAGACCCGACAAAAACAGGATACTCATTCGGCGGATGGTACAAAGACTCAGCCTGCACAAAAGCATATGATTTCAATTCAGCTGTAACGGATTATATAACTCTCTACGCCAAGTGGACAGCAAAGCCTACTACTCCACCTGATGATCCAATTACAACCCCTTCTGATGAAGGCGGATTTGAAGCCTTTGTTGAGAGACTTTATGTAGTAGCACTTAACCGTGCATCCGAGCCTGACGGAAAAGCCTTCTGGTGTGAGCATGTAGGAAACGGAGATCTGACAGGTGCTGCCTGTGCAAATGAATTCCTGCTCAGTAAAGAATTCAACGACAGAAACTTAAGCGATGAAGACTTCCTGAAAGTCCTTTACAAAACATTCTTTAACAGAAACGCAGAAGACGATCCGGACGGCTTTAACTTCTGGATGAACAGCCTTAAGACACAGGGCCGTGATGTGGTAGTAGACTGCTTCATCAACTCAACCGAGTGGTGCAATGTATGTGCTTCTTACGGAGTTAAGTCAGGAGCTACGAGAGCAAAAGCAACGGTCGCTTCCAAGAACGCAACAGCTTTTGCGACAAGGCTTTATACCGAGTGTCTCGGAAGAGACCCTGAGGCAGACGGACTTAAGTTCTGGAGCATGGGACTGACCAACCTTGAACTTTCCGGTTCGCAGGCTGCAAGAGAATTCTTCTTCTCCAAAGAGATCGAAGACATGAATCTTACAAATGAACAGCTCATTACCAAGATGTACAAGACGTTTATGGGACGTGACCCTGATACAGACGGCATGAACTTCTGGCTAGACAGTATAAGCAAAGGCATGACAAAAGAGCAGGTTTTCGATGAGTTCGTTAAGTCAAAGGAATTCACGGATATATGCAAGAGTTATGCCATAGAGCGATGATCTCAGGATAAGATAACTGTTATCCGGAAAGAGTAAAAAGCGCCTCCAAAGTTTGTACGACTTTGGAGGCTCACTTTCGTTTTCAAGCTTATAATACCGAAAAGAACGGATCCGCCTCAAATACAAGGCAAGATTATTGGTTGGAAAAAGGGCGGATATGCTATAGTTAAAGCAGATTTTTGAAGGGGGGCATGCGCGTGAGGACTGTTTGTCTCGGGAAGACCGGAATCGAGGTTCCGCAGAATGCATTCGGGGCGCTTCCGATCCAGAGGATCAGCACGGAAGATGCAGTAAGTCTTTTAAGGAAGGCTTATGAAGGGGGCATGAGGTTTTTTGATACGGCGAGAGCATATTCCGACAGCGAGGAAAAGGTCGGAAAAGCTTTTGAAGGCATGAGGGACAAGGTCTTTATCGCTTCGAAGACCATGGCCTCCGACAGCGAAAAGTTCGTAAAGGACCTGGATACTTCCCTTAAGAACCTGAAAACGGATTATCTTGATATCTATCAGCTTCACTGCGCACCGAAGTGCTTTAATGAGGAAGACGGGATATATCAGTCGCTCTTAGAAGCGAAAAGGCAGGGTAAGGTAAGACATATCGGGATCACCGCACATAAGATAGGCGTTGCGGAAGAGATAGTCGCAAGCGGGCTTTACGAGACGCTTCAGTTTCCGTTTTCGTACCTTGCGAGCGACCGTGATATTGAGCTTGTCAGAAGCTGCAAGGATCACGGCATGGGCTTTATCGCGATGAAGGGGCTTTCGGGCGGGCTCTTGAACAACTCCCGGGCCTGCATGGCGTTCATGAGCCTTTTTGACGCGCTCCCGATATGGGGGATACAGAGGCAGTCAGAGCTTGACGAGTGGCTGAGCTTTTTCGAAAAGGAGACGGAGATGACGGATGAGTTAAGAGCCGTTATCGAAAAGGACAGAAAAGAGCTTCTGGGAGAGTTTTGCAGAGGGTGCGGATACTGTATGCCGTGCGCGGCGGACATCACGATAAACCAGTGTGCGAGGATGAGCCAGATGATAAGAAGGGCGCCGTCGGAAAACTGGCTTACGGATCATTGGCAAAAAGAGATGATGAAGATAGAAAACTGTATCGGGTGCGGGGTGTGTAAGACGAGATGTCCTTATGAACTTGACATTCCGGCGCTTCTTAAGAAAAATCTTAAGGATTATAAAGAGATTTTGGCGGGCAAGGAGATCTGAGATTGAAAACGGAAAGAGAATACAAAAAAGTCCTCCTGACCGAGAGGGGAAAAAGAAGAAGAGAGACAAGGCATCCCTGGGTCTATGATAACGAGACAGAAAATGCCGAGGAAGGGATAAAAGACGGGGATCTTGTTGACGTTATGACGGGTGCCGGGAAATATACGGGCACGGGGTTTTATAACAGCAACTCAAAGATAAGGGTAAGGCTCATATCAAATAACGCGAACGACAGGTTTGATGATGCTTTCTGGGCCAGAAGGGTCAGGTACGCGATCGATTACAGATATACCGTAATGAAGGAAGGAGACACGAACTGCTGCCGCCTGATCTTCGGCGAGGCGGACGAGCTGCCGGGTCTTACGGTCGACAGGTTTGACGATATCCTCGTGGCGCAGGTGCTGTCACTCGGGATGGATAAGATAAAGGGCCGGATCTTTGAAATGATCGTTAATGATCTCGAGAGCAGGGGAGAGAAGATCATCGGCGTCTATGAGAGAAACGACGTCGCGATCCGTAAGCTCGAAGGTCTTCAGGAATATAAGGGCTACTATGAACTTCCGGGAAGAGAAATGCCGCAAAAGACGGTGGCGGCGATAGTCGAAAACGGAATAAGCTACGACGTCGATGTCGAAAACGGCCAGAAGACGGGATTCTTCCTCGATCAGAAATATAACAGGGAAGCGGTCTCAAGGATCGCGCGGGGAAAAAATGTCCTCGACTGCTTTACTCATACGGGGTCTTTCGCGTTAAATGCGGCCAGGGGAGGCGCAAAGCACGTTCACGCGGTCGACGTCTCGGAGCTCGCGGTCAATATGGCAAAAAGAAATGCAACTATCAACGGACTTGATAGTATAATGAGTTTTGAAGCAGTCGATGTGTTCGACCTGCTGCCGAACATCAAAAGCGGCGAGTATGATCTCATAATCCTTGATCCGCCGGCCTTTACCAAGTCGAGACAGACGGTAAAGAAGGCTTTTAGCGGGTATAAGGAGATCAATTACCGCGCGATGAAGGCTCTTCCGAGAGGCGGGTACTTGGCGACATGTTCGTGCTCGCATTTTATGGATGAGGAGAGCTTCATTAAGATGCTCGAGTCGGCCGCGAAGGATGCGGGTGTCCGGATCAAGCAGATCGAGAAGAGACAGCAGTCTCCGGATCATCCGATACTTCTTAACGTAACCGAGACAGACTACTTAAAATTCTTTATTCTTCAGATATTCTGACGGAGGAAATATGCAGGAGACAAAGATCAGATTCATCAAACTTGATCCGAAGGCACAGATGCCTACATACGGAAGCGAATTTGCGGCAGGGGCAGACCTTTATGCCGTTCTCGAAAAAGAGATCACGATCGAACCGGGACAGACCGTCATGATCGGCACGGGTATCGCTTGTGAGATCCCCATTGGCTTCGCGGGCCTTATCTATGCGAGGTCGGGACTTGCCTGCAAAAAAGGTCTTGCGCCGGCAAACAAAGTCGGTGTCGTCGACAGCGATTACAGGGGCGAGATAAAGATCGCTCTTCATAATCACGGGACGGACGCACAAGTTGTAGGCACGGGCGAGAGGATCGCTCAGCTCGTGATCACTCCGTTTCTGAGGGCCGTTTTCGAGGAGGCGGAGACTTTGGAAGAGACCGACCGCGGCGAAGGCGGATTCGGGTCCTCGGGGAGATTCTGATGAGAAGATACGATTTCAGAAAGACGGCCCTTGCGGGACTTATGATCGCGGTGGCGGTCGTGGGGAGCCTGTTCTCGTTTCCGGTCTTCGGAAGCAGGTGTGCGCCGGTACAGCATCTGGTCAATATCATCTGCGCCGTTTTTCTGGGACCCTGGTATGCCGTGGTCGTTGCCTTTCTCGCGAGCATCATAAGGATACTTCTGTCGCTCGGAACGCCGCTGGCATTTCCGGGCAGCGTCTTCGGGGCGCTCCTGGCAGGGCTTTTATATAAGTTCATTAAGAAGATCCCGGCAGCCGTTATAGGGGAGCTTTTCGGGACGGCGGTAATAGGCGGACTTTGCGCTTATCCGGTCGCGATACTCGTGATGGGGAAGAGCGCGGGCGAGATCGCTTTTTACGCATATGTGATCCCGTTCCTGATCTCCACGGCGGGCGGCTCGATCCTGGCTTCGGTCATACTTTTTGCCCTTCACAAGACGGGCCTTATCAAACGATTCAGAGGTGAATGATATGTACGGGAAATACCTGGACAATGTTAGAAAGATGCAGCCGATGATCCACTCGATCACGAACTACGTAACGGCAAACGACGTGGCCAACATGCTCTTCGCGTGCGGCGCCGCGCCTTGCATGGCCGATGACGTAAACGAGGTCAAGGACATAGTCATGTTAAGCTCGGGACTTACCGTAAATCTCGGAACGCTCAACAAGGACAGGTTCGAAGCGATGGTTGTTGCCGCGACCGCGGCCATCCGAAGCGGCAAGCCGATAGTGTTCGATCCGGTCGGGGCGGGAAGTTCGGAGTCGAGGACGGCCGGCGCCAAGCAGTTCCTTTTCCTGTCCAAGCCGACGGTCATCCGCGGAAACTTAAGCGAGATCAAGGTCCTAGCCGAGATCCAAAGCTCGGACAGGCCCGTCTTCCGCGGGCTCACGAGAGGCGTTGATTCGCCGATCGCAGGCTTTAGGGATTCCCTTCAAAGCGCTGTCACCTTAGCGAAAAAGACCGGCGCCATAACCGTCGTAACTGGCGAATCAGACCTCATCACCGACGGAAAGACGCTGGTATGCGTATCAAACGGTGATCCGCTCCTTAAAAAGATCACGGGGTCCGGCTGCATGATGTCTGCCGTGATCACGGCGTTCATATCCGCAAATCCGGACAACCTTCTTGAGGCTGTCACGGCGGCAGTCTGCGCCATCGGCATCTGCGGCGAGACTGCGAGGGAGAGGATGACGAAAGAAGACGGCAACGCGACCTTCAGGAATTACTTCATCGATGCCATGTATAATCTCGACGGCGACACGCTCGACAGCAAAGCGAAGGTCAGCATCAAAGGAGCACAGGATGAGGATAAGTGATGACGAGCTATTACTCTATGCCGTAACGGACCGCAGATGGGCAAAGGAGAAGACGCTTCTCGAACAGATCGAAGAGGCGCTCAAGGGCGGCGTTACGCTGGTACAGCTTCGCGAAAAGGAATTGGGTTACGATGAGTTTTTGGAGGAAGCAAAGAAGGCCGCCGTGCTCTGCCATTCATATAACGTAAAGCTCATCATCAACGATAATATCGATGTGGCGCTTAAAAGCGGCGCCGACGGCGTACACGTCGGCCAGTCCGACATGCCGGTAAAAGAGATAAGGAAGATCGCAGGCGATGATCTTATCGTAGGCACTTCCGCAAAGACGGTCGAGGCTGCAAGAAGAGCCGAAGAAGACGGGGCGGATTACCTGGGTGTCGGCGCCTGCTTCGGAACATCCACAAAAGGTGATGCCGGAAAGATCAGCCTTGATGTGCTGAACGGGCTTTCTGAAGCCGTCGATATCCCGATCGTCGGCATCGGAGGCATTACCGCAGACAACATGAAGGAGCTTAAAGGCAGGGGGATCAAGGGTGTCGCGCTGGTATCTTCCGTCTTTGCGGCGGACGATATCAGGAAAGAGTGCATAAGGCTCAAAAAGATCGCGCATGACGTCGTCTTTTGTTAAAGGCTTATAGTAAATCCCCGTATAACGGAGTGTTTTTCGAGAAAATCGCCATATGAACCTGACTTCCAAAAAAGGAGCAAAGGTCTAAAATAGAGCAGGTGTTTATTATCTTTATCAGGAGAGAAAAATGGCTGCACAGATTATAGCGGTGATAATATTCGTCTTGATGTTCCTTTTGATCGTAACGGAGAGGATCCCGAGACATTTTGTAACTCTCGGCTGCGGGCTTCTTATGCTCATCGTAGTCTTCGGCATCTGCATGAGATCATCCGATGCCGTGTGGGAGACGCTCAACATCAGGACTTTTGTCGACCCGGATTTCTGGGTGCTGATAAACGGGGAGGAATCTTCCTCGGGTATCAACTGGGCTACCATAATCTTCATCTTCGGCATGATGGTTATGGTCGAGGGAATGGCGAAGGCAGGCTTTTTCAGATGGCTCTGCCTCTGTATCGCAAAGGCCGTTAAGTATAAGGTCACATCGATCTTCCTCACGTTCATGATCATGTCTTTTATCCTTGCAATGTTCATCGACAGCATCACGGTCATCCTTTTCCTTGCTGCCGTAACAGTCGAGCTCTCCCAGCTCCTTAAGTTCTCGCCTGTCCCGATGATCATCGCGGAGATCTTCTGCGCCAACCTCGGAGGATCGGCAACGATGTGCGGCGACCCGCCGAATATCATCATCGGAACTTCTCTTCATTATTCATTCGGACAATTCGTGACCAATACCGGCCTTATCGCCGTGATATCGATGGTCTTCGTTATACTCTATTTTTATCTCGTTTTCAGAAAGCATCTCAAGAGTGATCTCAAGGGCGAGAAGATCAAGTATCCGGAGCCGAAGGAAGCGATCACCTCGAAGAGATATTTTATCTCGAGCTGCATCATCTTCGGAATCGCAGTCATCCTTCTCATAACCCATGCGCAGACGGGTCTTACCGTCGCGACGATCGGCATCTTTATCGCTGTCATAACGCTCCTGTCGATGCCGAGACACGCGATCGAACTTCTCAAGAAAGTGGATTATGAGACGCTTATATTCTTCATAGGTCTTTTCATCGTCGTCGGCGGACTCGAGCAGACAGGAATCCTCGAACTTATCGCGGGATTTATCGCAATGATCTGCGGAGACAAAGTCATTATCATGATCGCGATCGTACTCTGGATATCCGCCATCGCAAGTGCGTTTGTCGACAATATCCCTTTTGCGGCAACGATGATCCCCGTTATCAAGACACTGTCTGCCACCATGGGAGTCGATCTGTCGATCCTTGCCTGGACTCTCGCAGTCGGCACGGATATCGGCGGCAGCGCAACACCTATCGGAGCTTCGGCAAACGTCGTCGGCATCTCCGCGGCAGCAAAGAGCGGTCATCTCATAGGCTGGGGCAGATATTGCAAGTACGCTGCGCCCGCAACTGTTATTGTAATTGGCATCTCAATGGCTATAATTTATGTTAGATACTTCTGATATTCCCTTCGCGGATTAACGAGAGGAGAAGACATATGGACAAACAGATCATCATTTCCATCAGCCGTGAATACGGTTCGGGCGGACACGCGATCGCGGAAATGCTTTCAAAGAGATTCGGGATCCCGCTTTATGACAGTAATCTCCTCGAGATAATCGCTACGGAAAAGAACGTGGACAAGGACAGCCTCAAGGCTTATGACGAAGTTCCGAGAGTGCGGCTGTTTTCGAGAAGGGTAAAGGGTCAGACAAATTCCCTCGAGGAAAACGTGGCGAACCTCCAGTTCGATTTCCTGAAGAAAAAGGCCGCGGCAGGCGAGTCGTTTGTCGTTGTCGGACGTTGTTCCGAGTCTGTTCTGAAGGACTATTCCTGCATGGTATCGATCTTTGTTCTCGGCAACAAGGAAGCCAAGATCAAGAGGATCATGGGGCTTTATAACCTGAGCGAGGACGATGCTCTTGACAAGATCGAGCGAGAAAACTTCCGCCGTAAGATGTATCACAATTACTACTGCAAGGGCAAATGGGGCGATTCCCGTAACTACGATCTGTCGATCAACGACAGCATCCTGGGTCTCGACAAGACGGCCGACATCATCGAAGAATATGTGAGAAAAAGGATCGAGCTCATGGCATGACAGGAAGGATGAAGATGTAATGATCTTTGATCTGATGTAAGAAGCAAAAAAGAAGGTTCTTCACGGAAAGCTTGGGAAATAGATAATTGAAAAAGGAGCATATAAATCCTAAA
>JAILNZ010000073.1 GCA_024691135.1 Clostridiales bacterium | reverse complement strand
TATCGATGCGGCAGGTGCCATCGTCGAAGGTATCATCTCAGGTATCGCAGTAATCTTAGTCATCGAGGCTCTTGACCTTAAGCTTCATATCGACGATCCGGTCGGTGCCGTCGGCGTACATATGGCAAACGGTATCCTCGGTACACTCCTTGCAGGTTTTTTGGCAACAAACACATCTTCACTCGGTGTTGACGGTCCTGTCTACGCACTGATCCACGGCACGAGCTTTGCAGACGGTATGAAGGTCTTCGGCGTACAGTGCCTCGGTATCTTAGCCATCCTCGTATGGACAGCGGTCCTCATGGGAGCTACATTCGTGATCATCAAAAAGACCGTTGGTCTCCGTGCTTCGAGAGAAGACGAGATCGAAGGTATGGATATCTCCGAACATGGTCTTACAACAGCTTATGCGGGATTTAAGTTCGCTCCTCAGGCCATCATTGAAGGAGCTGAAGAGCCGGTCGTAGTAACAGGTGACGTACCTGAAGCAGAGGCTGTCGAAGTCAAGACAGTTCCGGTATTCGAAGCAAAGGCTGACAAAGACGGTCATATCTACACCAAGATCGACATCATCTGTAAAGAGGCCAAGCTCGACAAACTCAAGAACGCACTCATGTCTATCGGTATCACCGGTATGACGGTAACCCACGTAATGGGCTGCGGCGCACAGAAAGGAAGGCAGGAGTTCTACAGAGGTGTTCCTGTTGAAGCATCGCTCCTCCCTAAGATCCAGATATCTGTAGTGGTAGTCGCGGTACCCGTTCAGAAAGTAATCGATGTTACGAAGAAGACACTTTATACAGGTCATATAGGTGACGGAAAGATCTTCGTAAGCAACATCCAGAACGTCATCAAGGTAAGGACCGGAGAAGAAGGTTATGACGCCTTGCAGGACGTAGAATAATATATCGCCTTTAGGGAGTCTTGATAAGTCAAGGCTCCCTCAGGCGTTTAAGTTTGAAGGAGAAATAATAGAATATGTGTTCGATAATGTTTTACGGAAGTCCTCTCATCACGGAAGAAGACTTCAAAAAAGGCTTTGATGCCACGATATCCAGAGGTCCCGACCAGTCACGGATCGTACCTCCGGGCGAAGGGATAATGGGATTTCACCGTCTCTCCATAATGGGTCTTACAGAAGAAGGAATGCAGCCTTTTTCACTCGGTTCAAAGACGATCGTATGTAACGGTGAGATCTACGGATTTGAAAGATTCAGGGACGAGCTTTCGTCTGACTACAGTTTTAAGAGCGATTCCGACTGTGAGATATTACTTCCCCTTTTCGAAAAGTATGGTGAAAAGATGTTTTCTATGCTCGATGCGGAATATGCCCTTATCATCTACGACAGCGAGACAAAGGAGGTCATCGCGGCAAGGGATCCTATCGGTATAAGACCGCTCTATTACGGATACGACAAGGACGGATATATCGTTCTTGCAAGCGAGCCGAAAAACCTCACGGCATTCTGTGAAAAGATCATGCCGTTTCCTCCGGGACACTATCTCAAGGACGGAAAGTTCATCTGCTATAACGATATAACCAAAGTTGAAAAAGTAATTGATGACGATCTCGAAGAAGTCTGCAAGAACATCAGGGAGAAGCTCATAAAGGGCGTCGAGAAAAGACTCGTATCAGATTCCAAGGTAGGATTCCTTCTCAGCGGCGGACTTGATTCCTCCCTGGTATGCGCGATCGCAGCCAAGAAGTCATCTGCCCCGATAAAGACATTTGCCATCGGAATGAACGAGGACGCCATCGACCTTAAGTATGCCAAGCAGGTCGCAGACTACATTGGCAGCGACCATACTGAAGTAATAATCACGAGAGACGATGTCATAAATAGTCTCGACGACGTCATAAAGATGCTCGGAACATACGATATCACGACGATCAGAGCCTCCATGGGCATGTACCTGCTGTGCAAGAAGATCCACGAGATCTCTGATATCAGAGTCCTCCTGACAGGCGAGATCTCAGACGAGCTCTTCGGATATAAGTATACCGATTTCGCACCGTCACCCGAGGCTTTCCAGGAGGAATCCGAAAAGCGCGTCAGGGAACTTCATATGTATGATGTCCTCCGTGCCGACAGATGTATCTCCGTAAACTCCCTTGAAGCGAGAGTCCCGTTCGGCGATCTGGATTTTGTTAAGTATGTCATGGCGGTAGATCCGAAGAAGAAAGTAAATGTATATAACAAGGGCAAGTATCTTTTGAGACATGCCTTTGAAGGAGATTACCTCCCTCACGATATCCTCTACAGGGAAAAGGCCGCATTCTCGGATGCAGTAGGCCACTCAATGGTCGACCACCTGAAGGAATATGCGGAAGACTTCTACACGGATGAAGAATACGAAAGACTCATCACAAAGTATGATCATGCACGTCCGTTCACAAAAGAATCCCTCCTCTACAGAGAGATCTTCGAGAAGTATTACAAAGGGAATTCCGGCATGATCGTTGATTTCTGGATGCCTAACAAGTCATGGGAAGGCTGCAACGTCAACGATCCTTCAGCAAGAGTTCTCAAGAATTACGGCGACAGCGGAAAATGAGGAAACGGTTATGACCAAGCATATCTTTGTAACAGGCGGAGTAGTATCAGGACTGGGAAAAGGCATTACGGCGGCATCTCTGGGAAGACTTCTCAAGGCCCGAGGACTCAAGGTCGCATCCCAAAAGCTCGACCCGTATATCAATGTCGACCCCGGAACGATGAGCCCTTATCAGCACGGCGAAGTCTACGTAACGGAAGACGGTGCCGAGACCGATCTCGACCTCGGTCACTATGAGCGTTTTATCGATGAGGACTTAAACCGCTACTCAAACCTCACGACCGGTAAAGTCTATTCATCCGTCCTCGCCAAGGAGCGCCGCGGAGAATATCTGGGATCCACCGTTCAGACGATCCCTCACATCACAAACGAGATCAAGGACTTCATCTACAAAGTCGGCGACGAATCCAAAGCCGACGTCGTCATAACCGAGATCGGAGGCACGATCGGTGATATCGAGAGCCAGCCTTTCATCGAGGCGATCCGTCAGGTCGGCCGCGAAGTCGGAAAAGGCAACGCACTCTACATTCACGTAGTCCTCGTCCCGTACCTCAGAGCATCGGGCGAGCACAAGTCCAAACCGGCACAGCACTCCGTCAAGGAACTCCAGGGCATGGGCGTCTCCCCTGACATCATCGTCCTTCGTGCTGACGAGCCGATCGAGGACGAGTCGATCTTCAAAAAGATCGCCATGTTCTGTAACGTGCACCAGGACTGCGTAATCGAGAACACCACGATCCCCTGTCTTTACGAAGCTCCTCTCATGCTCGAAAAGAGCGGCTTCTCGGATGTCGTATGCCGTGAACTCAACATTCAGGCACCTGACTGTGATCTCACGGCCTGGAAGAAGATGTGCGAACGTATCGACAACTGCACCCGCGAGTGCATCATAGGACTCGTCGGCAAATACACGCAGCTCCACGACGCATACCTTTCAGTCGCAGAGGCTCTCCATCATGCAGGTTACGAATACTCCTGCAAGGTAAACATCAAGTGGATCGATTCCGAGACACTTACCCCGGAGACCTACGAGAAGGAACTCTCCATAGTTGACGGAATAATCGTTCCGGGCGGCTTTGGCGACCGCGGCATCGAAGGCATGATCCTCGCCGCACGTTACGCCCGGGAGAGAGACATTCCTTATCTCGGCATCTGCCTCGGCATGCAGATCGCGGTCATCGAGTATGCACGTAATGTCCTCGGCTATGCTGACGCAAACTCCAGAGAATTCGACGAGAAGTCTTCGCACCTCGTCATCGACTATATGCCGGGTCAGGATGACTACATCGCCAAGGGCGGAACGCTCCGTCTCGGAAGCTATCCGTGCAAGATCCTGCCTGAGACAGTGATGGAAGAATGCTACAAGACAACCGACATCAGCGAGCGTCACCGTCACCGTTATGAATTCAACAACGAATACAGATCCGAGATGGAACAGATCATAAGCGGCATGAGCCCTGACGGCTCCCTCGTTGAAACGATCGAAGTCCCTTCGAACCACTTCTTTGTAGGCGTTCAGTTCCATCCGGAATTCAAGAGCCGTCCTGACAAGCCACACCCTCTTTTCTTAGGTCTTATCAGGAACAGTCTAAATAAAGATAATTGACGTTATTTCACCTTCAAACTGACAGGGGACGGTCTCCCGATCTTATCGGGTCCGTCCCCTGTTTAAATCTCTTACTTATCGTAATTGATCTTAAGGATCTTTCTTATCCTCTTTCTATCGCATAGCTTATGCAGATATCAGAGAACTCCTTGGATTTTACGAAGCTGTCAAACAGCTGATCCTTGGTCATCCCCTTGTCCATGGAATCTAACCAGTAAGAAAGACCTTCAGCATCAGGCTCTCTTCCCATGAATGTCTTATACATCCTTGTTATGAGTTCTTTGTTGTCAAGGCCGAGACCATTGAATTCTGCCGAATAGAAGAATTCATGTGCAGCTTGTGATCCCGTGATCTCGAGATTTGTAAGACCAAGGCTCCAGAACTTAAGCCCGTCTTCGTCATATTCTCTTCCGAGACACTCGGTATAGAGCCTTGCCGCAAAAGCAGTCGCATTAGCCGATCCCACCGTTGCCTTAGCTGACGGTGCTCCGGATCTGATCCCGTATTCGGCACAAAGGTCACACCATTCAGGTGAATTGATAAATCCGTTTACTACATTATCTCTTCCCGTGACCTTGAGACTGTCCATCCAGAAGTTAAATCCGTTCGGATCGTCTTTTGCGTCTCTGTTGAAGATCGCCTTATAAAGCACTGCTACAAAATCCTCGTCACTTAAGTTCCTGTCCTTAAACTCTTGGCTGTTAAGGAAGTTTCTCGCACAGTCCGCACCCGTAAGTTCGCCTTTACTTACTTTGTCGGTCCAGTATGCTTTTCCTTCAGGCTCGGAAGGACGGTCAAGGACTACGACATACATCCTCTCGACAAATGCTGCGAACGAGACTTCTGTTTCCTCTATATCAGGTGTAACAACTGCCTGTTTTTCCTTGGAAGTAAATACAGGCGAATAAGTGGCATCTCCCGTTACTTTTGTTATCTCAGGTGTCCAGCCCTTGAATGTATAGGTATACTTGTCATCTTCCTTCTTCGAAGGTTCTGCTCCCTTATAGACAGGAGTCTCCCCGTATACCAGTACTTCAGACTGAAGTTCTTTTCCGTCTTCACCTACAAACTTGATCTTGTATGAGTTAACAGTTCCTTCAAAGACGGCCGTATAAGTCGTATTCCCGTTAACCTCAGGCAATTCGTCATCTTTATCAAATGATCTGTCTCCGTCAGTCCACCCTATGAATGTATAGGTATACTTATCATCTTTTTTCTTTGAAGGTACCGAACCATCATAAACCGGAATATCCCCGTAAACCAGTTTGTCAGACTGAAGCTCATCTCCTTTATCTCCTACGAACTTGATCTCGTACCGGATCGGTGTCTTATCAAAGACGGCCTTATAAGTTGTTTTTCCATGAACTTCAGGTAATTGATCATCTTTACCAAATGCTTGGTTTCCGTCAGTCCAGCCTATGAATGTATAGGTATACTTTTCATCTTCCTTCTTCGAAGGTTCTGTTCCAACATAGACAGGATTATCTCCGTAATCCAATACATCAGACTGAAGTTCATTTCCGTCCTCTCCTACGAACTTGATCTCGTATGAGTTAACAGTTCCTTCAAAAACGGCATAATATGTTACGGCATCAGTAACAGAAGGAAGAATCTCGTCTTTACTGAATGTCGTTTCTCCGTCAGTCCAGCCTGTGAATGTATATGTGTATTGTTCGTCAGGAGATTTTGTCGGAACATCACCTTCATATTTCGGATTATCGTATATGTCGAAGTTACTTCTTTGAAGTTCGATCGTATCGTCTTTGTCCTTTATACAGAAGATAACTTCTTTCTGGATAATCCTAAACCGGACATAGAATTTGACAGGTCCCGTAGAATCAGGCATTACATAAGAATACTTTCCGTCTTCCGGTATCAAACGAGTCAGTTTTCCGGTCAAGTCTTCAAAAGTTACTCCTTCTACTTCCCAATCGGTTTCCGGCTCCATTTCAAATTCGATGATATCGCCGAAATATGTTCTGGTCTTGCTGTTGACTTTACCGTTGCCGGTACATATATACTCAACATCAAAGTAGTTATGGAGGCTTTCGTCCGGAGTTCCTGAGAAGGTCTTTTCATCATAATCAGATTTCTCGTTAAAAACGACAAGTTTTATATTCCCGCACCTGTCTATAATGTATTCGCCGAGTTTAACATTCTCATTGTCAGGAAGAACGAGAGTCTCAAGTTTTCCACATCTGAAAAATGCATAATCACCGATCTCGGTCACACTAGCGGGGATCACGATCTTCTTAATGCTTGTGCATCTTTGAAATGCATAATTATCGATGGTCATTACACTGTCAGGTATCTCTACTTCAGTAAGGGCTGTCATATTTGAAAAAGAGGAATAACCGATCCTGACAACACTTTCCGGAATCGTTATTTTCTCAAGATTGATACAGTTGTCAAAAGCAAATTCATCGATCACCTTAACACCTTTGGAGATAGTAACTTCATTAAGCCCCTGGCAATATGAAAAAGCATGATCGCTGATCGTCTCTATGTTTCCCGGTATCGTTATGCTCTTAAGTGCAAAACAGCATCTGAAAGATCTGCTGCCGATCGAAGTAATGTTTTTCAGATCGATGTCGGTAAGTCCGTAACAGTATTCAAAAGCACTGTTGCCGATCGATCTGACGGTTTCAGGTAATGTTATCTTCTTTAACGAGATGCATCCTTTAAAAGTACGATCGGGGATTGATGTGGTACCATCAGGGATCGTTACGTCCGTAAGCCCGGAACAGTCTTCAAAGACACCAAGGCCGAACGAAGCAATGCCTTCAGGTATCGTTACGCTTTCGATTCCGGTACTGCCTTTGAAAGCCTCATCACCGATAAAAGTAATGCTTTCAGGTATCGTTATGTCGGTAAGTCCGGTGCATCCTTCGAAGGCACCTTTTCCGATCGAAGTAACGCCTTCGGATATCGTTAAGCTGGTAAGTCCGCTACATCCGGAAAAAGCACCGGTACCGATCGACTCTACGCCTTCGGGTATCGTTATGCCGGTAAGTCCGCTACATCCTGAAAAAGCTCTGTCAGCGATATATTCAACGTTTTCGGGTATCGTTATGCCGGTAAGTCCGCTACATCCGGAAAAAGCACCCTCAGCGATATATTCAACGTTTTCGGGTATCGTTATGCCGGTAAGTCCGGAACAGTCTTTAAAAGCATTCTCGACGATCACATTGGAATTATCGGGCAGTGTTACGCTCGTAAGTCCGGAACAGCCTTCAAAAGCGCCTTTTCCGATATAAGTTACACTACCGGGTATTGTTATCGTTTTAAGTCCGGCACATCCTTTGAAAGCGTCTTCGCCGATAAAAGTAACGTTATCCGATATTGTTATTTCCTCAAGTTCGGCACAATCTTTAAAAGCACCTTCGCCGATCGAAGTAACGCTTTCCGGGATCGTTATATCGGTAAGACTTGAACATCCGTCAAAAGTATGATCGTTGATCGAAGTAATACCTTCAGAAAGTGTTATGCTCTTAAGTTCGGAACAGCCCGAAAAAGCACCTTCCCCGATTGAAGTGACACTTGAAGGAAGAGTGATCTCCGGAAGGGCAGAGCAGTTGGCGAAAGCATGATCACCTATTGACTTAATGTTGGCGTAGATCTCTACCTTTTTCAGAT
Organism: Clostridiales bacterium; assembly: GCA_024691135.1. GTDB lineage: Bacteria > Bacillota > Clostridia > Saccharofermentanales > Saccharofermentanaceae > Saccharofermentans. Next base: position 3,215 of record JAILNZ010000073.1, on the reverse strand, counting down.
CATGCTTATTGATAAAAGCATTTGCCCCAACCGATTCAAAATCTCCTTCTAACTTAACATAAGTCAAATATCCGACATTTACCAAAGAATTGGCTGTAAGCTCGCCGTCACCGCTTGCTTTAAGTTCTCCGGTTAAAGAACTATAACTGTAACGCAGACTCGCATTAACTCTTGAAGCCGGAAAAACAGAAAAAACAAGTAATACGGCAAGGAAAAAAGAAGCAATCTTTAATTTACTGTTATTCATGGATACCTCCCGATAAGTCCTAATGCTTATTGGTATCACTATAACAGTTGATTACTCGTAATAAATCGAAATTGGTCGTTTTTCGACAATACGCACAAGAGGATCCGCGATCTTTTGTATAATTTGCTCGGACCCCGGATTACTGTTATCAGATTCCGTTGATCGTGGAGATTCCCGGGATCGTTTCCTCCAGTACGTCAAGAAGGATCTTGACCGTATCGAGGGACGTGAAGAGCGTAACGCCGTTCTGGATCGCGCAGCGGCGGATCGCGACACCGTCTTCAAAGTGGACTCCGGACAGGATCGCACGCGTGTTGATGATGTAGCTTACATAGCCCGCACGGATCGAATCAAGGATCTCTTCGCTGCCTTCCGAGAGCTTGCCCTTGACGCGGGTCCTGATGCCGTGCTGCTTGAGGAAGTTCGCGGTTCCGATCGTGGCCTCGATGTTGAATCCGAGGTCGTAGAACTTCTTAATGAGCGGAAGTGCTTCTTCCTTATCTTCGTCGGCTAAGGTGACGATTACAGTACCATAGCCTTTCATCTTGATGCCCGATGCCTGCAGGGCCTTATAGAAAGCTCTGTTAAGGCGCTTGTCGTAACCGATCGCTTCTCCTGTGGATTTCATCTCCGGCGAGAGATACGAATCCATGCCGTCAAGTTTCTGGAAGGAGAAGGCAGGTGCCTTGACATACCAGCGGTCAGGCTTTTCGGGCGGATCGAGCTTTGTTATGCCCTGATCCTTTAAGCTTATCCCGAGCATGACCTTGGTCGCGATGCTTACGAGGTTCTGGTCTGTTGATTTACTTAAGAACGGGACACTTCTCGAAGCACGCGGGTTGACCTCGATAACATAGACGCTGTCGTCCCTGTCAACGATGAACTGTATGTTGAAAAGGCCGACGATCCCGATTCCGAGACCGAGCCTTGTCGTGTAATCGCAGATGGTATCCTTTACTTTCTGTGATATCGAAAAAGGAGGATAGACACTCGTACTGTCACCCGAGTGGACACCTGTCCTCTCGACGAGTTCCATGATGCCCGGGATGAAGACCTGCTTTCCGTCACAGATCGCGTCGACCTCGACTTCCTTACCGACAAGATACTTATCGATAAGTACCGGCTTATCTTCGTCGACCTCAACGGCGTTTTTCAGATATTTGACGAGCATGGATTCGTTCGCTACGATCTCCATCGCCCTTCCTCCTAATACGAACGAAGGACGGACGAGGACAGGATAGCCTATCTTCTCGGCGACCTTGATGCCCGTAGGGATGTCGGTAACAGCTTCGCCCTTCGGATTTGGGATCTCAAGGGATTTGATTACCGCGTCGAACGAGTCGCGGTTCTCGGCTTTTTCGATCGCTTCACAGTCTGTGCCGATGATCTTTACGCCGCGGCGGTTAAGAGAATCCGCGAGGTTAACGGCTGTCTGGCCTCCGAGGGTAACTATTACGCCCAAAGGCTTCTCGAGATTTATTATGTTCATGACGTCTTCTGTCGTCAAAGGTTCAAAATAGAGCTTGTCGGCGGTCGTATAATCTGTCGAGACGGTCTCCGGGTTATTGTTTATGACGATCGCTTCATAGCCCTGCTCCTGGATCGTCCTTACGGCATGAACGGTCGAATAGTCGAATTCGACGCCCTGGCCGATACGGATAGGACCCGAGCCTAAAACGATGACCTTTTTCGCGTCAGATACTATGGATTCGTTCTCGGAGGCGTATGTCGAGTAGAAGTACGGAACGTAGCTTTCAAACTCAGAAGCGCATGTGTCGATCATCTTATAGACCGGAGCGATGTTGTTTTCGAGACGGATCTTATAGATATCGTCCTCGCTCATTCCCCAGAGCTCAGCTACATACGAGTCCGAAAATCCCATGTGCTTTGCTTCGATCAGGTGATCCATGGAGCCGACATTTGCTTCCATCTCTTTTTCGAGGTCGACGATCTTCTTGATCTTTTCCAGGAAGAACATGTCGATCTTTGTTATGTCGTAAATACGGAAAGTGTCAACTCCGAGCCACATGAGCTGCGAGATCGCGTAGATCCTGTCGTCAGTCCCTTCCCTGATGTAATCCAGAAGGTCATCGACGCTCATGTGTTCGCTGTCGAACTTGGTCATATGAATATGGTTCTTGCTGTCCTCGAGCGAACGGATCGCCTTAAGAAGGCTCTCTTCGAACGTGCGGCCGACGCTCATGACTTCGCCCGTCGCCTTCATCTGCGTGGAGAGCTTGTTGAGGGCTGCCGGGAATTTGTCGAACGGGAATCTCGGCATCTTGGTAACGACGTAGTCGAGTGCAGGTTCAAAACAAGCCGGTGTATTGGCAAGTTCGATCTCGTCCAGGTTCATGCCGACCGCGATCTTGGCGGAGACTCTCGCAATAGGGTAGCCGCTCGCCTTGGATGCAAGTGCTGAAGAACGTGATACACGCGGATTGACCTCGATTACGTAGTAACGGAATGAGTGCGGATCGAGTGCGAACTGGCAGTTACATCCTCCCTTGACTCCGAGGGCCCGGATGATCTTCAGGGCGCTGTCACGCAGCATGTGATATTCCTTGTTGGTAAGAGTCTGCGACGGGGCAACGACTATCGAGTCACCTGTATGGATTCCGACAGGGTCGAGGTTTTCCATGTTACAGACGGTGATCGCCGTATCGTTGGCATCACGTATGACTTCGTATTCGATCTCTTTATAACCCTTGATGCTCTTTTCTACGAGGACCTGGTGAACAGGAGAGAGCGCCAGAGCGTTCTTCATCATATTGCGGAGCTCGTCAGGGTTGTCCGCAAAGCCGCCTCCCGTTCCGCCGAGAGTAAATGCGGGACGGAGGATAACGGGATAGCCGATCTTCTCGGCTGCATCCAGTGCCTCCTCTATGCTGTATGTGATCTGTGAAGGAACAACAGGCTCGCCGATCTTCTCGCACAGTTCCTTGAAGAGTTCACGGTCCTCGGCGCA
>JAILNZ010000045.1 GCA_024691135.1 Clostridiales bacterium | reverse complement strand
TACACTCTACATAATACTTTCCTTTGAATTCTTTGAGACCTGCGTCTTCCGGATACGTATAGCAAGGAATGAACAGACCCGTGCCTGACCTGTGATCCGAATAGATCAGATTTCCTGTCGAGCTTTCATAGAACTCAAAATAGACATCCATCTCCTGCGAGAAATTCTTAAGATAGATATCCATCTCCATGATATTGCTCTTTGCAAAATACCAGTCGATGAAATAGATATTATCGACCTGATCGGAATTACCGAACTCTTCAGTAAACTCAAATCCCTTGTCAACATAAGAAGTCGAACAGGAATAACTCATAAGATACTCACTGCCGTATTCGTAGATATCGAAAACAAATTCATGTTCTCCGAAGTATCCTTTACCCTCTGTAAGCTCAGGATAAGAAATAGCGTCACAGCTGAAGATAACTACATTCTCACCATTCTCGTAGAGGAGATAAACATTTCCGTATCCGAGATATTCTCCGTCGCAGTAGATATCGTAGTCAACATCATTGATCCAGTCGAGATTTGCATATTCATCATAGATGACAAGATCAAGTTCGACCATGATCGTATTCTCGTATTCAAAGTATTCACCGACTTCCTTTTCTCCGTCGTAATACCAATATACATCCCCTGTGAATGCATCAGCATAATCCATCTGCTTCGGGGGCTCCGTAACAACCGGCAGATCGGTTGTTGTCGTTGTAGGGGTCGTCTCGATAAGATAGTGGGATGACGGGATAAAATCAGACCAGATACAAAGGTTCTTCAAAGCCTTGGAACCGTTAGTGATAAACCAGTCATCGTCATCATTCTCAAGTTTAAGGGAAACCTTGATCTCCATGGTGTCAATGCTGTCGGTAATGGCAGAAGAGAGCTCATATCCGTCAAGATAGTCCTTTTCATCAGCAATGCTCTCAAAATCGGCAACAGTAAAGATGACATCTATATCTGCGGAATCATCATCGACTTTTGCTGAATCCTCATCGACCTCATATTCAAGGCTGTCGATAATGGCAGAGAAAACATAATAGTCATCTGACGAATAGGATTCGCACTCGATATAATCCTCGAAGATCTCCGCGGCTTTATCAAAATCATCAGGACCAATGATGTCCTCCAGGGCATCCTTGTCCTTCTTGGTTACAGCCTTGGCAAAATCCTCGGCGATGTCGATGACTTCGGAATCATCCTTATCCTTGTCCTTATCCTTCTTCTTCGATCTGGTCGAACTCTCCAGGGCAGAACATGCACACATGGATACCGCAAATGAAAGTACCAGGATCACGCTTAAAACCTTCTTCATAAAAACTACTCCTTTATTAAATTGTGTATGACAACACCAGTTCACCGTTATCACCATAGACTTCGATCTTTGAAAGATCATACATGGTATCAAATTCCGTATCATCCAGATTGGCACAGAGTTCAATATACTGACTTGACGTGGAAACAGTTAATACATTGCTCGTATACTTAAGATCCCCGTTAGTATCATATAAGCAGAAATAGATCTTGTACTTTGACGGAATGTAATCATACCAGATATCGAAGTCCACAAAACTGTCAGTAAGATCATAGAAACCGCAGCTGGAGATATAATATGCAAACTCATGACTTCCGTAGTAACTCGAGCCGATGCCCGTACTATATCCGGAACTTGAAGTGTCTCTTTCAACATGGGCTACTTCAGTAAGAAGGACCTGATCGTTAAAATCATAAACGATAAAGGTATAATCACCTTCCTCGAAATAATCGTAATCATTTGTAAGGTCACTATAGAGGACTGCATAACAGTAACCCATACCACCGTCGTAGATATCACCTTCAAAGATCATCTTATCCTTAAAATAGACCTGATAGTAAGTATCCTTGGCAAAGTTTGCCGAATCCGACGTATAGATGGAAAGCTGCATATAGTAGCTGTTCGTGTATGTCGAACCGACGCCGTCGCCCCAGTGCTCCCATTCGGTTCCGGTTATCTTCGTGGAATAATCCGGAGAGAAATCAAAATGGAAGTCCTTCCACGTGAACAGGTCGATGAATATCTTCTCGTAATCGGCAAGGAGCCAATGTCTCCTGTTCATGGTAAATGTAATGTGGACCTTCTTCTCGCAGGTCTGGTCATACTTCTTGAGCATGGAATAATACTCGTCTATATCATGAGCCTGGCCGGACTTATAAAGTCTCAGATAATCGACATAGGTGAAATAAACGTCTATCTCGCCTGCTTTTCTTGCATGGGATGCATAGGCGGAATTATAGTCTATGTCGTATTCGAGAGTACTTACGATATAATCGCTTATATCCTTCTGCGTGGCTGACCACATGTAATTGTCGTAAAAGACATCAAGATTGTCATCGACATCACGGTCCTTCTCCTCGTCAAGGACGGAATTGTCCTCGAAGAAATCATAATCACCGTCGATGATGTTCTCGCAGACCTCGGCCGTGAATTCCCTTACTTCATCGTCCGCAGTACTGCCGACCGCCGCACAGCCTCCGAGAGAAAGTGCCATCGAAGCGATCAATAAAACTGTTACTAATCTTCCCTTCATCCAAAACTCCTATGTATACTAAATTAACTCATATATTATAACATTTTCTAAAAGAAATTATAGGGATTTTTGGTTCTCTCAGGATTGCCTCAATTTCATCCGGATCAGGCAATGTGAACTTTTGCGACAAGACCTGTTCATAAATTGAAAAAAATTTCACATTTTTTAAGTGATATTTTTCACAATTAAGATATAATTAGAGTAATTGGGTTAACTTAGCGTCTTTAGGGGAGGTAGAGAAGATATGTCACAAACGCCACATATCCTTATTTGCGATGACGATCCGGTAGTACACGAGTCATTGGCATTGTATTTTGAGAACGAACACTTTACGCATTCCGATGCATATGACGGGAGAGAAGCTCTTGCCATGGTAGCCGAGAGCAAGCCGGATCTGATCCTTCTTGATGTAATGATGCCGGAACTTACCGGTCTTGAAGTCTGTAAGGAGATCAGAAAGACTCTCTCCACTCCTATAATCATACTGACTGCCAAGGGCGAGGAGATCGACAGGGTCGTAGGTCTCGAGATCGGAGCCGACGACTATATCGTTAAGCCGTTCTCACCGCGCGAGGTCATCGCCAGGATAAAGGCAGTCCTTCGAAGGAGCAACGAGCCGAATGATGTTTCCAATATCCTCAGATTCGAGGGACTGGAGATCAATCTCGATAATTATCAGATCAAGGTCAACGGAGAGATCATACCTTGCACGCCTAAGGAAGTTGAGATACTTCATCTTCTCGCATCCAACCAGGGTCAGGTAATGAGCAGAGACCAGATCCTCTTTAAGATCTGGGGTTACGACTTCTCGGGAGACCCGCGTACCGTTGATACACATATCAAGAGGATCAGACAGAAGGTATTCCTTGACGGAGCTCCATGGAGCATCCAGACTGTTTACAGCGTAGGTTATAAGTTTGAGGTCGTCTGATAATGTTCAAAAGTGTTTTGCTCCGTAAGACCATCATCTTGTTGTTGGTTGCCTTGTTAGCATCCGCTTTATTTACGACCTTTGCATTTACACTCGCAGGTAAATCCGCCACATTCTCCACACAATCGACCAAGGCTTTTGAACAGGTCGATTCCGTTGCGGGCCTTTTCACGGATCATCCGGAACTTATAGAGGATCCCGAGATAACAAGGGCTCTCTTTTCGGATACAAAGATAACCGGAAGAGGCTTCTTCCTTTTCGCGCAGAACGGGGATATAATCTATCAGCCTTCCAATCCGTCAGAGACTGACGCCAGGTATTTTGAGATGGCGATCTCTTATGTCAGGGAGAATATGCTGGATAATATCTCACTCAAGAATAACTATAAGATCATGGATGACGGAAGGAATATCCTTGACCGTATCCTTATCGTTCAGCAGCCTATCTATTCTGAAGACGGCACGCTCTACTACATAGTCTCAGTATCTTCGGTAACGGAGAACAACCAGACAGTTAACAGCTTTATCAATATCCTTTTGATCTCCACTTTGTTTGTAGCTTTTGCCATGCTGATCCCGGTATATCTCGTTACGAGAAGGATCGTTGAGCCTATCAATGCGATCAGTAACGTAACCAGGGAATATGCCGCGGGAGACTTTACCGTAAGAGCAAACGAGAACTACAAGGGCGAGGTCGGCGAGATCGCCAAATCATTCAATTACCTCGCGGATCAGCTTTCCAAGTCGATCTCGGATCTCACCATCGAGCGTAACAGACTTAAGGATGTTTTCGATGTAATAACCGACGGTATCGTGGTGGTCGATGCCAATTCCAAGCCTATCGTCGTAAATAAGATTATGGATACCCTTTTCGATAAGGTGCAGAAGAAGAACCTCTTTACGGAGAAACTTCAGCTCATTCCGTTCGATGAGGTCTGGGATGCTTTCTCAAAGTGCATACAGACTTCCGAGAATTACGATAATACGCTTGAAGGTCCGAACTATGCTTATCATGTGGCGATCTTCCCGAAGTACGATATCGATAACGTAACATGCATAGGCGCCACAGGATTTTTCCGTGATATTTCGGAGGAATTGAAGCTCGAGAGGACGAGGAAGGATTATGTCGCGAATATCTCCCATGAGCTCCGTACGCCTCTTCAGACATTACGAGGTCTGATCGAGCCGCTCTCTGACGGTATGGTCAAGAAAGAAGAGGACAGGATGCGTTATTACGGCATCATCCTCCACGAGACGATGAGACTGTCGAGACTTATAGACGACATGTTGGAGCTCTCAAAGCTCCAGTCGAGGACTCTCGCTTTTAAGACATTCCCGTTCGATCTGAACCAGCTCCTTATGGAGGTCGAGACGAAGTTTATGCCTGTCATGAGGGATGCGGGACTTAACTTCAAGGTATCTTTCAATACGGGAGAACTCCCTACCGTTATGGGTAATCCTGACCGAGTCGAGCAGATACTCGTAATCCTCATGGATAATGCAAAGAAATACACGCCTTCCGGCGGTTCCATTACGATCGCGGCAGAATATCACGAAGATACGGATAAGGTCTTTGTTTCCGTAATAGACACGGGACAAGGAATACACGAATACGACATTAACCACATCTTTGACAGATTCTTCAAGGCTGACCGTGCCCGCGGTAAGAAAGGCACGGGACTGGGGCTTGCGATCGCCAAGGAACTTCTCACATACATGGGTGAGGATATTACCGTAGACAGTACCTACGGCGAAGGAACTACATTCACCTTTACTCTTAAGAGAGTCGGAGCTCAGAATTCATGGTTCTAAATGATCCTGAAGGCATCAGAGTCAATAAGTATATTGCTTCTTCCGGTTACTGTTCGAGAAGAGAAGCTGATGATCTTATCACAAAAGGTCTCGTGACTATCGACGGACAAACAGCCGTGAACGGCAGCAGAGTCTTTCCGGGACAGACAGTACTGGTATCGGGTAATCCCGTTGTCCCTACGGATGATCATATCTATATCGCGCTCAATAAGCCCCTCGGTATTACGTGTACAACTGATACGAGAGACAAGGATAATATCGTCGATTTTCTCGGATTTGAGGAGAGGATCTTCCCTATCGGACGTCTGGATAAGAATTCTTCAGGCCTTATCCTTCTGACCAATGACGGCTCGATAGTAAATAAACTCCTTCGTTCGGAAAACGGGCACGAGAAGGAATACCTGGTCAGAGTCGATAAAAAGATAGATGATAACTTCGTCATCAAGATGGAGAACGGTCTTCCGGTAGCAGGTCAGATCACTCTTCCCTGCAAAGTCACGCCCCAGGGCCCCTATACCTTCAAGATCGTGCTGACACAGGGCTTAAACCGCCAGATAAGAAGGATGTGCGAATACCTCGGATACCGCGTCGTAAAGCTCAAGCGAATAAGGTTCATGAATATCCTTCTGGGCGACATGAAACCGGGTGAATTCCGTTATCTGAACAACAGGGAAAAGCAGTTACTGCTGTCCGGAAAAGGAAACACAAAAAACCTTTGAGATATCATCAGTCCCCGTTATCAGATCTGATCCTGAACGTGAATGTCTCCTTATATGAGACGTTCTTCTTGAGCGGAAGACTCGATTTATTTGTCATCGTCCTCTCTATCTCTTTGGAACAGAAATCAAGGAACAGTTCACAATATTCGTTCTGCATGAGCTGTTCCTGATGCAGATATTCATTCATCTGTTCAGGCGAATAAGGAAGTACCGTAAATTCGAACTTTCTTTCTCCTTCTCTGTTGATCCTTATCTCATCACCGAGATTATTCGTAAGGATGAGCGTTGTGGTATCTATGTGAGAGCTGTCCTCGGCAGGCCTTGCATAAGGATGGTATATCTCGTTGGCCTTAGCCTGATAGATACCGAATCTCGTTGCATTCTTACGGTCATAATATGACTCGCCGGGACCTCTTCCATACCATTTACAGATAACATCATCCTTATTGATCGGAACGCGGAAACCGTACCTGACCATGTCATACTTCGGCGTAAATGCCAGTGTGATCTTAAGTTCGTTATCCCTGATCTCATAACATGCGACCACTTCACCCTTCATGGCAAACGACTTATATCTCGTGATAAGCGTAAAGGTACCGTCATCAACGGTATAGTTACATCCTGCAAATTCAAGAGAGTCCTGAATTCCTTCATAATCGTTCTCTCTGGAGAATATGGTCTTGGCAAGCACAAAACTCTTGTCGGTCCTGTCAATATTCGAAGGACATCTGTAGAAGCTCGGAAGGAATCCGCCCTTAAGGAATTCAAATCCTTCGACAGCTATATGATTGACCGATCCGGTCTTACGGTCGATACCGAACTTGACATCGTCCTTACCTACTATCAAACCCTGAGGAAGTCCGTAAACGCTGATCTTCTGATTCTCTTTCTCTTCCTCCTCCATGATCTCGGTTGCAGAAGCTTCGCCTTCGGATATCGTGAGACCCGTTATATCTTCGGTCTTATCTTCGATTACCGTATCCGCCTGTTCTGCGGAAGTTTCCTCAACAGATTCACTCTCTGAAGGAATGACCGGAAGACCGCTGTCATCTATAAGCCTTTTTACCGAAAAAGCATTGAGCGTTCTTAATGTGCCGGTTCCTGTCTTGACCGGATTTCCGACCTCATCGGCTAAGACCTCCTGGAAGAAAGCGACTTCATATCCTTCCTTGGAATAGAAACTGTCCTTTGCAAGCTTAAGGCTTATGTCAAAGATGAGCTCGTGCGAAAGCGCATTCTCATACATTGATATGTATTCGCTGTTACCCTCGGCCCAACCGTCCGTAAGGTATTTTTCCACATCTATATTGAACTTCAAAGTCCTTGTTCCGTAAGGCTCGATCTCAGAGACCCTGCCGTTGCCGAACATCAGGACATTACCGCCGAGCATGAGCTTCCACTGGAGCACCATCTCGTCGGTAAATGCGAACGGGTGGATGTTTCTCATGGTAAGCGTCGTCGGATTATTCGGATCAGGGAAGATATTTACCATCTCACACTGCTTCTTGATATCAAAATAGATCGGGTGAGGCTTACGCTCGGCATCAACAATACCCTGACCGATACTGCTGCCTTCACGTGTCTTTCCGCCTTCCAGATCGCCCTGGTGGATCCACTTATAGTCCGCGTCGTCATCATCAAAGCGCGTTCTTCCCGGTATCGTCTTAAAGAGATTGTCATTTGTCTTGTTCCTGCCGAATACATATGCCCTGTCAAGACATATGTCCTCCCACGGACCGAATACTTTTCCGGCTTCACTCGGGAACGGCTGAAGATCCGTAATATCGCCCTTGTTGTCTGCCTCGCAGTACCACGGTCTCGTATCATCGGCGATCTCGCACTGGTTCTTTATGGTCTTACACCTGTCGTGATTGTAGTTGTAATAAGGGAAACCCCAGCAGACGATACAAGGATGCACCATATGCGTCTCAACATAATCAAACATATATCTTGAATCAGCCATCGCGAAAACATATATGCCGTACTGGTCACACAGGTTCAGGAGCATATCGTTGGCAGGATAGGATGAAACTATAATTCCGTTTATGCCGCAGCGCTTCATAAGAACGATATCCTGACGCATCCTGCTTACAGGGACCGCGATACCGTTCTGCGGATCAAATTCATAATACTTCGTGAGCATCAGAGGTATACGTCTGTCGTTGATATTGAGCTTATCTAGGATTACTTCTGTAGTCCTGAAACCGAATCTCCTCTTTTTGGCACAGATAGTCCTTCCTTCGCTGTCAAGGAGCTCGAAAACGACATCGTACTGAACCGGGGTCGCGTCAGACCACTGAGCTACATGGACCGCTATTGCCTGCGACTTGAATACCGCTGATGAATTGGCATCCACGGTTCCTTCCATCTGCTTCTCGATATTGAGCTTAACAAACGGCAGATTATAAGGATCGTAGTCCCCTCTCGCCTCAAGGATCGAAGTCCTTACCTGGAAAGGCATCATATAGTCGGTGTGGTTCGTGATCTTCAGATCCATGAAGATCATATAATCGCCCCTGGATATCTTTGCTACCGTCTTACGCTCGGAACCCTTCTCGTCCAGAGCAAGCTGATCGACATAAGTATTCGGGATGTTGCTGCACTTGATATGAAGATTGCTCATCTCGAGCAGGGACTCAATAGTAATGGATACAGGTCTGAAGATACCGCTGAAGCCGAAGTTCTGAAGTTCCTTTATTATCTTGCCGTTCTTGTCCCTGTCATATCTGTTTACGATGATAACGATGACATTGATACCGATGGTTGCAAGAGAAGACATAAGAAGTCTCTTGTTGGTCAGGACGGAATGTCCTGAATAAGCGAGCTTGCCATTGATATATACCTCAAAACTGCCGGTTATGCCCGATACTTCGAGATATATCGCCCTGTCTATGTCTTCTTCCGAGAAAACGGTAGTCGTCCTGTAGATACCGACCTCGTCTTCATCACCCGATGAAGAGTTCATATAGTTCTTGTTATTTATGCTCGAATCACGAAGATCCCTGTCATTTTCGAGCATTTCGGGAAAATCATAAAGAAGGTTCTGGGGAAGGCCGTAGCCTTCTGTCTGCCATGTTGAAGGAACATTTATGAGGTTCCATTCACTGTCGTCAAAATCCGGTGTATCAAAACCCATCGGGATCTCATTCTCGTTCTTGGCGAGAAAGAATTTCCATGTGTTAAGAGGTCTTGAATAAGGAGAGTCTATCTTGCCGAACTCCGGCATTTCCCTCTCCGAGAAAATATAATCAAAAGATTCATACGGCAAAAAACAGTCGTTTGAATATGTGAATTCCATATCCTGTCAGCCCTTCCTTCTTAGCAATTGCCTATATTTCCAGACAGTACAATTCTATCAAATCAAAGTTGCAAACATGTTACAGTATCGAGGTATTTTATAGTGATTAGCATTTTTCTATATTTAAATAAAAAAAATAACGAAAATCCTGTTCCTTATTCAAAACTTTAGTGTACAATCAAGATTGTGAATTTTTAACAACGGAGGGTCACCTGATGGAATTATTCTTGGGTTTGGTTATTTTGGCCGCTCTCTTGGCGATTGCATATGCCGCGATCAACTTCTATTCCGTAAAGAAACTTGAAGAAGGTACGGAAAGGATGACTGAGATCGCTCAGGCAATCCGTCTCGGAGCAAACACATTCATCAACTACGAGTATAAGATCGTTGCACTTATCGGTGCGATCATTGCCGTAGTTCTCGCGATCGTAATCTCATGGCAGGGCGCATGCTCATTTATTATCGGCGCCGTTATGAGTGCCACGGCAGGTTACGTAGGTATGAAGATCGCAACTTATGCTAACGTTCGTGTTACTAACAAGGCACGTACTACAAAGAAGCTCGGCGACACGCTTAAGGTCGCTTTCAAGGGCGGTTCCGTTATGGGACTTTGCGTTTCCGGTTTTGCACTTCTCGGTATCTTCCTCGTATACCTCATCTTCGGTTACGGATTAGGACAGATCTCCGACGTTGCAAACGACATCGAGAATGTCAACCTCATCGGACTTAACGCACCGTTTTCAATGACAATATCAAGCTACGCTCTCGGTTGCTCCATCATCGCTATGTTCAACCGTGTAGGCGGCGGTATCTATACAAAGGCAGCCGACATGGGTGCCGATCTTGTAGGTAAGACAGAAGCTCACATCCCTGAGGATGACCCGCGTAACCCGGCAACTATCGCTGATAACGTAGGCGACAACGTCGGTGACGTAGCAGGTCTCGGTGCTGACCTCCTCGAGTCATATGTAGGAGCTATCATGTCAGCTGCTATCCTCGCTTGCGAGATCTTCAAGACAACACCTGCAGCTTCCAGAGGCGAGCTCACATCAGAACTTCTCGAGAAGCTCCTCATCTACCCTATCTCATTTGCAGCTTGCGGACTTATCGCCTGCGTTATCGGTATCGCTTCCATCCTTCTTAAGAGGAAGCTCTCCGAAGATCCTCACAGGGAACTTAACATGGCAACATGGATCTCTGCCGGCGTAACCGGTCTTTTCGGTCTGGGTCTTACATATTTTATCTTCAAGGACTCTCACCTCAGCTCATTCAAGGCCGGATGGATATCCCCTTGGCTCGCAGCTATTCTCGGTGTTATAGCAGGTATCGTTATCGGTATCATCGCAGAATACTACACAAGTTATGACTATAAGCCGACCAAGATACTTGCTAACGCTTCAGTAGAAGGTCCGGCACTTACGATCACCCAGGGTCTCGCTCTCGGTATGAAGTCCTGTATGGCTCCTGTAATCGTTCTCGGTATCGCGATCGTCGGTTCTTACCAGCTCGGCGGTATGTACGGTATCTCCTGTGCCTCGATCGGTATGCTCAGCTTCGTTGCAGCAACGGTTTCCGTTGACACATACGGTCCTATCTCCGACAATGCCGGCGGTATCGCCGAGATGAGCTACCTCGAAGAAGGCGTCCGTAACATTACTGACAAGCTCGACTCCGTAGGTAACACTACAGCAGCTATCGGTAAGGGATTCGCTATCGGTTCCGCTGCTCTTGCTACACTTTCAATGATGAACTCCTACCTCTGCTCTTATTCCGAGGGTGATGCGGTAGATCTTAACCTCCTTAAGCCTCTTACCCTCGCAGGCGCACTCGTAGGTGCAGCGCTCCCGTTCCTTTTCTCGGGCATGCTGATCGAAGCTGTTGCCAAGGCTGCACGTAAGATGGTCGTCGAGGTACGCCGTCAGTTCAAGGAGATCAAGGGTCTTCTCGAAGGTGAAGTACTCCCTGACTATAAGACATGTATCGCCATCTCTTCACAGGGCGCTATCAAGGAAATGAGAGTTCCTGCCATCATGGCAATCCTCTTCCCTGTAATCTCGGGATTCCTCTTCGGTGCAGACTTCGTAGGCGGTATCCTTCTCGGTGCCACGATCTCGGCTATCATGCTCGCTATCTTTACAGGTAACGCAGGCGGTGCCTGGGATAACGGTAAGAAGTATATCGAGACAGGTGCCATCAGCGGACACGGCAAGGGCACTCCTGCTCACGATGCAGCTGTTGTAGGTGATACAGTCGGTGATCCTCTTAAGGATACAGTCGGACCTTCCCTTGATATCCTCATCAAGATCATGAGCACGATCTCTCTCGTTGCGGTTACCGTATTCTACAGATATAACCTCTTCGATATCATCATGGATCTGCTTGACAAATAATCATTCTGATCAATTACAGATAAAAAACTTAAAGGGGCTGTTCACTTCATATCGTGACAGCCCCTTTAGTTATCAGTTTATTTGCACTTATTATTTGAACGGAAGATCTCAGTATACGTATATCACGCCGAGGACTTCAACGATGATGAGGAAGATCAACAACAGCGATATCAACGCAAGGACTACAGGATTATAAAACGGGATCACGGATACCGGCACGAGCTTATACGGTTCGCTCTTCTTTTCCTTATAGAAGACCGGTTCGCCTACGGTGGCAAAATTACCCGGAATATCCCTGTAAGGAGGAACATAGCCCTCGGTCATAGTGATAGGCTTTCCGGATGCCGTATAACCCACATGCCCCGTTACCTTGGGCTGAACATTGCCGTTGATGAGGTTCTCATCCTCAAAAGCCGGAAGGTAATTAATGGAGTTTTCGGTGAACTCGAGGGAATCAAGACCGCTCTCGCCTGCCTTGCGCTCCTGATAATGAGTCGCAAGATTGATATACTCCGGTGTGTTATCCGAAGCATTCATGACAGGTCTGTCTGCCTTGGTCTTGACCTGAAGTCTCAGAAGTTCATCCCTGTTCTCCAACGTATCACCTCATAAGATGTCAGATAATATTCCTTATGCCGTCGCAGATCTTTTTCGCGACAACAGGATTATTCATGGTATAAAGATGTATTCCGTCAGACCCGCTTGCCAGAAGGTCGATTATCTGAGAGATCGCATAATAGATGCCCGCATCGAGCAGAGCCTCGCTGTTGTTCTCATAGCGGCGGACGATCTTCTCGAACCTGTGAGGCAGGGATGCTCCGCAGGTCGTGACCATTCTCTTGATCTGAGCGGCATTGACCACCGGCATAACTCCTGGCGTAATCGGGACCGTGATCCCGGCGATCCTGGAATCTTCTACAAATCTGTAGAAGAGATCATTATCGAAAAAGAGCTGGGACAACAATACTTCCGCGCCCGCGTCGACCTTCTTCCTCAAGTTAGAAAACTCGGAAACGCGGTCCGGCGAATCAGGATGGCACTCCGGATAGCAGGCGCCTGCGATACAGAAGTCATACTTGCTCCTGATATACGTGATAAGATCGGATGCATGCCTGAAATCGTCCTTGATCTGAAGATTAGGGTTGATATCGCCACGAAGAGCAAGGATGTTCTCGATGCCGTTTTCGATTAGTTCTTTGCAGAAATTGTCGATCTCGGCCTTGGAATATGTAAGACATGTAAGATGAACGACCGGATCTATGCCGTATTCGTCCTTGATCTTACGGGCAAGTCTTATGGTCTTGTTGTTATTGGATGACCCGCCCGCACCGAAAGTGACGCTGATATAATCAGGATGAAGGTCGCTTAGGATCTCGAGAGTCGCATCGATATTCGTAAGCTCTTCATCGTGCTTCGGAGGGAATATCTCAAACGATAAGACCCTGTCTTTACTGTTATAGATTTCAGAAATCTTCATAATTACCCCTAAAAACGCATTTGTCTCATTTTACATCACGCAGTAAAAAAAGTGTATACTGTGAAGAAAATACCGGTTTTCGGAAGGACAGACCATGATATATCGGACCATCCCGTTCTTTGATCCACACAAGATCGCTTTAAGCGGCCAGGCTTTCAGATTTAACATTATCGACGACACCCGCGTTGAAGTCGTAGCTTACGGGCATTACCTTCAGGTAGCGTGTGTCGGTGAAGATGACTTTGCATTTTCCTGCAGCGAAAAGGAATTTAACGACATCTGGAAGGATTATTTTGACTTGGACCGTGATTATGTAAGTGTCTTCCACAGCATCGACGAGGATGACGAATATCTTAAGGATGCGGCAGCATTCGGCTACGGCATCAGGATTCTTAAGCAGGAGCCGTTCGAGACTCTCATAAGCTATATCATCTCGCAACGCCGTTCCATCCCTGCCATTACGACTTCCGTGGAAAGGATCTGTGAAAAGTACGGAAAAAAGATCGTTCCTCCCCGTCTGAAGGAACCTTTTACGGATCCTCTTAAAAAGACTTATTATGCATTCCCGACTTCTTCGCAGCTGTCCAGAGCGTCCCTTCAGGATATATCCGATATGGGTGTCGGATACAGGGACAGATATATTGTCGAAGCAGTCACAGATGTGGAAAGCGGAAAGATAGATATGGATTCCCTCAGAAAAAAGAGTGACGATGAACTCTTCCTGGTCCTTACTTCGATGTTCGGAGTAGGTACTAAGGTCGCGAACTGTGTGATGCTCTTCGGATTTAACCGTACCGGAAGATTCCCGGTCGATGTCTGGATCAGGCGGATCCTGGACAAGTATTACGGGGGATCTTTTGACACGACTTTATATCCCGGTACAGCCGGAATAATGCAGCAATTCATGTTCTTCTATGAAAGGATATCATCAAAGGCGGATAAATAAGAGATCAGTTTCCGAAGATCGTATACCAGAGATCATCAATATACATTGAAGAATTCGGACAGTTCATTATCGCTTCTGCCCATTCATCACCGGAATACCAGTCATAGCTGTAGAAGATATCCTCCGTTATGACGGTATTGAACTGGTCGATATAATCCTTTTTGTGCTGATAATACTCGTCCTGGCTTATTTGACTTCCGTTCCATTCGTAAGAATAGTAAAAATCATAATCTCCGGAACTGTCATCCAGATAGAATCCGCAGAAAAGAGTATTAACAGGGATCAATGATTCTCCCTCCACGGTATACTCGGTTATAGTATATTCGCTCTCCTCATCTCCCCAGCCCGTCGTAACGATGATATTGCCGTTATCAAGAAGGACCGAATCCGCGAAGAAGCCTCCTCCCGCATTCAGGATGGCATTTTCGACATGGAGCATCTCTATGGCCTGCCCTGACGGTTCGTCTAATGTGAAGAAGCGCATGTCAGCGCAGATATAGTAATCACCGTTTGTGGCAGCACCCTTCTCTTCGTCCGATGCGTACAGGATGATAAGTTCCGGCCATCCGTCGTTTGTAATATCAAGATATGAACAGGACGGAACAGATGCATAAGCGGCATCCTCTACCAATCTCATATTGTCACCAAACATAAGAAGCACCTCTTTATATGCTTCTTTGACATCATCGTACGTAACGCCCGGATCAGTATCAGGGTTGATGATCTTATTAGTCGTATCCTCAGGAGTTGCCTCAGGCTCAGTGGTCGTTTCATCAGTTTCGGAATTTCCCTCACCCTTGGAACGCTTGGTCGTCTCGACTTCTTCGGTCTCACCTTCCTCGGTCTCTTCTTCTTCGATCTCCTCTTCTTCGTCGTCATCACGATCTTTTTTACTTCTGCTTCTGCCCTTGGAATTCGTATCGGCACATGACGCCAACAACATAGCCATGGTAAGTATTATTGCCCCCAAAGGTAATATGATCCTCTTAAGTCTGCTCTTTGCCATAGGTCCCCTCCATTTACCGCTCGAAAAAACGATGAAATGATCATCTTTATCCGTAGTATATCACTACATCAAACAAAACTGATATAAAAGAACCTGTCCTTATCTTCAGAGCCAGTTGAGCCTGCCTTCGAAAGCTATCTTGGGATCGCCCATAACGATCGTTCCGATCTCGTAACACTCATAGAACTTATTAACGTGATCCATGACTTCATCCTTCTTTTCGGGAGGAACGACAAGGTTAAAGCCTACGCCGCAGTTAAACGTGCGAAGCATCTCCTCGTCACTTATGTTTCCGTTATTCCGGATGTACTTAAAGATCTCGGGAATCCTTACTGATGAAAGATCTATCTTTGCGCAAAGACCGTCAGGGATGACACGGCACAGATTGCCCTCAATGCCTCCGCCCGTGATATGTGCCATACCGTGCAGAACATCTTTTTCGAAAAGGCCCTTGATCGACTTGTAATACGGCGTATGAGGCTTCATGATCTGCTCTATGAATGTAAGGCTGCCAATCTTGTCGAGCTTTATCTGCGGCATCTTATCCATAAGAAGCCTTACGAGTGAATACCCGTTTGTATGAAGGCCGTTTGATGCTATGGCGAGGACGATGTCGCCTTCCCTGACCGCGGATCCGTCTATGACGCGGGAGCGCTCGACGATACCCGCTATGCTCGAAGTCAGGACATAGACTCCGTGATCGACCACGAGAGGCTGTATTGACGTCTCGCCTCCGACAAGTGAGCATTCATTCTCCCTGCAGGCTTCCGATACGCCCTTGACAAGGGTCTTAATAGTGTCTTTCTCGGCGTTACCACAGACTATCGTATCAAGGACTGCCAGGGGCTTTGCGCCCATAACAACGATATCATTGACCAGATGGTTGATCATGTCATGACATATCGACTCGGTATAGCCGTATTCCATGGCAAGCTTCTGCTTGGAACCCGGCTCTTCGGATTTGAGGACCAGGACAGGATCCTTGATCTCGGGAAAACTGATGTCATATAACGAAGCAAAAGGTCCGAGGCCATTCAA
Source organism: Clostridiales bacterium (assembly GCA_024691135.1). GTDB lineage: Bacteria > Bacillota > Clostridia > Saccharofermentanales > Saccharofermentanaceae > Saccharofermentans. The sequence continues at coordinate 553 of JAILNZ010000045.1, read as the reverse complement.
TACACGGCTGTCATCTGTCTCCAGATGCTTGGACATCTCCTTCTTGATCGTATCAGTATAGGTTATATCAATACCCGCTTTACTGTAAGAAAGACCGTCTGTCTCCTTCTCGCTTCCCGACAGGATCTCATCGACCGATACATCCAAAACAGTAGCCAGATCCTTCAGGATCTCGATATTTGGATAAGCAGTACCGTTCTCCCACTTCGATATCGCCTGAAATGAAACATTCAGCTTATCCGCGAGCTGCTGCTGAGTCATTCCGAGACCCTTACGCTTCTGCATTATGAAATTTCCGACTTTGATACTGTTGAGCATAGACGGTTACCTCCGTTGACTATATGATAACCAACTTAATGCCTGACATTCAATAACCGCCTGTTCGAATTTGCCAAACCGATTCAACCGCAGGTTGAGTAAGTCTTTGATACCGCTTCCCGATCCCTTCATTAGGATCAACGTTATATCAACTTAAGTTCAAGATGCTTCAGGAATGCGCCAAGTCCCAAAAGAAGGTCGTCATATGTCTCATCGAAATTATCCGTATACCAAG
>JAILNZ010000038.1 GCA_024691135.1 Clostridiales bacterium | reverse complement strand
GACGGTTTATAAGCCTGTCGAAAAGCTCGCTCAAAGAGCTGCCGAATGCGCGATCAAGCTCGCCAACGGTGAGACGCTCGAAGGTCAGTCCGATTATCAGACCATGAACGATGGTACTTATGTTGTCCCTTATATAGCGCTCGAGCCTGTTGCGGTCTTCGAGAGGAATATGAACGACGTCATCATCGCGAGCGGATTTCATCTGAAAGAGGACGTCTATCTCAATGTCCCGTCAAAGATGCCCTGATACAGGATTATATTGAGGTGCTTTTTCTAAAACGCAAAATAATGCTATACCCTTATCCGGGATATATCTCAAAACAGATAAAAATGTGAAGTTGAGAATAATTTTTTACTAATTCATTATGATAGTCTCATTATGTAAACCAAAGCACAAAGGAGGCTTAATAATGAAGAAAAAATTATTTTGTTTGGTTTTGGCAGCAGCAGTAGGTATGTCATTGTTCGCAGGATGCGTCGATTCCGAGGCGGCACCTGAGCCGACAACAACACCTGCTCCGGCAGCTGATGGAGGAAACGGCGGCGGTGAGTCACAGGATACACTCGCAGTTGCAGCCGGTAAGAAGGTTGGCGTTTCAATGCCTACAAAGGATCTCCAGAGATGGAACCAGGACGGCGCTAACATGGAAGAGCAGCTTAAGGCAGCTGGTTATGAAGTAGACCTCCAGTTTGCTTCTAACGACGTTGCTACTCAGGTTTCCCAGATCGAGACAATGATCAACAACGGTTGTGATGTTCTCGTTATCGCAGCTATCGAGGGTGACTCCCTTGGTACAGTTCTTGACCTCGCTAAGGAGAAGAACATCCCTGTAATCGCTTACGACCGTCTTCTTATGAACTCTGATGCAGTTTCTTATTATGCTACATTCGATAACTACATGGTTGGTACAAAGCAGGGTGAGTATATCAGAGATCGTCTTGACCTTGATAACGCAGCAGGCCCGTTCAACCTCGAGATCACAGCAGGTGACCCTGGTGACAACAACGCTCTCTTCTTCTATGACGGTGCTATGGACGTTCTCAGACCTTACATCGAAAGCGGTAAGCTCGTAGTTAAGTCCGGCCAGATCGAATTCGAGAAGGTTGCTACAGATAAGTGGGATTCTGCAAATGCTCAGAACAGAATGGATAACATCATCTCTGCTTACTATTCTGACGGAACAAACATCGATGCATGCCTCTGCTCCAATGACTCTACAGCATTGGGCGTAGCTACATCCCTCGGTTCCAACTACAAGGGCACATATCCGATCATCACTGGTCAGGATTGCGACATCGTAAACGTTAAGAACATGCTCGAAGGCAAGCAGTCCATGTCTATCTTCAAGGATACACGTACTCTCGCCGGTAAGGTTGTTGAAATGGTTAACGCTATCCTTTCCGGATCTGAGCCGCCGATCAACGACACAGAGACATATAACAACGGTGTTATCACAGTTCCTTCTTACCTCTGTGAGCCTGTATTCGCAGACGCAGACAACTACAAGGAAATCCTTATCGATTCCGGTTACTACACAGAGGATCAGTTGGCATAAACTTTTAACCTAACCACCAAACACACAAAAATACTTACTGTTTCAGGATGTGCAGGCGGGCATTTAACCCGCCTGCTATCTTGAAAACCACTAGGAGGGATTAAATTGGCTGATATCATACTGGAAATGAAGAATATAACCAAAACATTCCCCGGAGTAAAGGCACTTGATAATGTTAATCTCAAGGTAGAGAGAGGCGAGATCCATGCTCTTGTTGGAGAGAATGGTGCCGGAAAGTCAACCCTGATGAACGTTCTGAGCGGTATCTATCCGTACGGTTCGTATGAAGGTGACATCGTTTATAACGGAAAAGTTTGTAAATTCAGCGATATTAAAGACAGTGAACAATTAGGAATCGTAATTATTCACCAGGAACTCGCACTGGTTCCTTATATGTCGATCGGTGAGAACATGTTCCTCGGAAACGAGAGAGGACATGCTTTCAAGATCAACTGGAATGAGACTCATAAACTCGCAAATGAATATCTGAAGGTCGTAGGACTTAAAGAGTCCTCCAGAACTCTTATCAAAGATATAGGTGTAGGAAAACAACAGATGGTCGAGATTGCCAAAGCTCTGGCAAAGAAGGCCAAATTATTAATATTGGACGAGCCTACTTCTTCACTTAATGAAGAAGATTCAAAAGCACTTTTGGATCTGCTCCTTAAGTTCAAGGAAGACGGCATGACATCGATCATCATCTCACATAAGCTCAACGAGGTATCTTATGTTGCCGACAAGATCACGGTCATAAGAGACGGAGCTACGATCGAGACGCTCGACAAGAAAACGGATGATATTTCCGAGAGCAGGATCATCAAGGGCATGGTAGGACGTGAACTGTCCGACCGTTTCCCGAAGAGAGAGAAGAATATCGGCGGCATTAAGTTCGAGATAAAGAACTGGTCTGTATATCACCCGCTTTATATGGAACGTAAGGTTGTCGATAATGTATCGATCAACGTAAGAAAAGGTGAAGTACTCGGTATCTCGGGTCTCATGGGTGCCGGCAGAACCGAGCTCGCCATGAGCGTTTTCGGAAAGAGCTACGGAGAAAATATAACGGGCGAACTGTTCATAGACGGCAAGAAAGTTGTCTTGCACAGTGTTCAGCAGGCGATCAAGCATAAGCTTGCATATGTTACCGAAGACCGTAAGGTAAACGGATTGATCCTAAGTAATCCGATAAAGATCAATACTACGCTTGCCAATCTTGATGCTGTCAGCAAGTATAAGATAATCGATAAAGATAAAGAATATGCAGAAGCCGTCAAATATAAGGATAAGCTCAAGACCAAGTGTCCTACCGTTAATCAGAACGTAGGCAACCTGAGCGGCGGTAACCAGCAGAAGGTCCTTCTTTCCAAGTGGATGTTTGCTAATCCTGATATCCTTATACTCGACGAACCGACGAGGGGTATTGACGTCGGTGCCAAATACGAGATCTACTGCATCATCAACCAGCTGGTAAGTGAAGGAAAATCAGTTATCATGATCTCTTCTGAGCTTCCTGAGATCCTCGGCATGTGTGACAGGATATATGTCATGAATGAAGGCAGGATCGTCGGAGAGATGAAGGGTGAAGATGCAACTCAGGAAAAGATAATGTCTTGTATTTTACAATCTAGTGCAAAAGGAGAGGCTGCAGTATGACAACGGCTAACAGTAAACCGAAGAAAAAGAAGTTTGCAAAACTAAATATCAATAAGGATCATCTCCAGGATTTCATCAAGAAATATACGATGATATTCGTACTCGTAATCGTATACGGGTTCTTCGCATTTAAGACACACGGAACGATCGCAGCTCCTATGAATATCACGAGCCTTATCGCACAGAATGCTTACGTATTCATCCTTGCAGTAGGTATGCTCCTTTGTATCTTGACAGGTGGTAATATCGACCTTTCCGTAGGATCTGTCGTTTGTTTCACGGGTGCTGTCGGTGCCATGTGTCTTGTAGGCGACAACTGGCTCGTAAGGGGCAAAGAAGGATTGCCTTTAGGCATCGTAGTTTTGATAATGCTCGTTACAGGTATTATCATCGGTGCGTTCCAGGGCTTCTTTATAGCATTTGTCCGTATACCTCCATTTATCGTTACCTTGGCGGGAATGCTTGCTTTCAGAGGCCTTAGTAACGTACTCCTCAACGGTAAGAGTATCTCTCTTTCCGGAAAGCCTACTTTCATGAAGATATTCGGCGGCGGATCTGAGTGTTACGTTCCTGATCTTTTCCACGTAGCGATCTATGTTCCTAAGATCGCTCCGATAGTTGCTCTCAATAATCTCTTTGCCAAGATGGGATTGAACTTCCGCCTTAAGGACACTATCCTTGTAAATCCTTTTAACCTCACCTGCTTCCTTATCGGTCTTCTGGCTATTGCCGTATTCCTGGCACTTCAGATCAGAGGCAGAATGGTTAAGCTCAAGAAGGGCTATGAGACAGACAAGCTTTGGGTATTCATCCTTAAGAACGCTGTTATCACTCTTGCAGTTCTCTGGGTATTCTTTAAGCTCTCATGCGACAGAGGTCTCCCTAACGTATTTATCTGGGTTATGCTCGTTATCCTCATCTACGCTTACCTGACAGGTAATACGACTATCGGCCGTGCTTTCTATGCAGTAGGCGGTAATGAGAAGGCTACAAAGCTTTCAGGTATCAATACTAACCTCGTATACTTCATCGCTTACACGAACATGGGCTTGCTTGCTTCAGTTGCAGCTCTCGTCTCAATGGCAAGACTTTCATCCGCGCAGCCTACAGCAGGTAACTCATACGAGATGGATGCTATCGGTTCATGCTTCATCGGTGGCGCTTCCGCTTACGGCGGTATCGGTACCGTTCCCGGTGTTATCATCGGTGCTATCCTCATGGGTGTCATCAACCTCGGTATGTCCCTCATGTCCGTTGACCAGAACATGTGTAAGGTCGTTAAGGGCGTCGTTCTTCTCGCAGCCGTCTTCTTCGACGTTGTATCCAAGAGAAGAGGTAAGATCATTGCTAAAAACTGATCATTCAGTTTAAGAGGTCATATTTTGGAGGCTGTCTCGTCAGAGAAGCCTCCTTTCTTTTCCCCGAAAAACAGGGTCAAAACAGTGCAGCACTTGAATTTTGGCGGTTTTCTGTTATACTTTCATAGTTGAAACAATTATAGACCGAATACAGGTAATGAAGCCTGTATTTAACGCTCGTCGGACGGGGCAGGTCGTGCCGCATGTGGTGTAGAGCACCACGATTATTTAACTAGGTTGATCCTATTTATATAAGATGGTTTCTTAAAACCGTGCTGATGCGCTACCGAAGAGCTGGTCTTGGACATAGGCTTTTTATCAGAGGCAGTTCATCACGTAAGATGGATTGCCTTTTTGTTTGGAGAATAAGAATGGATCTGGAAAGACAGAAAAAGGCGCCTTTGTACAGGGCATTACAGGAATTCAGACGGCAGAGAGTCGTTCCTTTTGATGTGCCCGGCCATAAGAGAGGCAGAGGCAACAAGGAACTCGTGGAGTTCCTTGGCCATCAGTGCGTCGAGATCGATGTCAACTCGATGAAGGCGCTCGATAATCTTTGCCATCCGGTATCCGTTATCAAAGAAGCGGAAGAGCTCGCGGCTGACGCCTTTGGTGCTAAGCATGCTTTCATGATGGTGGGCGGAACGACAAGTGCCGTTCAGAGCATGGTACTTACGGCCTGCAAGAGAGGCGAGAAGATAATCATGCCGAGAAATGTCCACAAGAGCGCCATTAATGCCTTGATCCTCTGTGGAGCAGTCCCCGTATATATCGATCCGAAGGTGGACACAAAACTTGGAATCCCTCTCGGAATGGAGACTTCCGATGTCAGGAAAGCGATAGAAGAGAATCCGGATGCCAAGGCGATAATGATCAACAATCCGTCTTACTACGGCATCTGTTCAGACTTAAGGTCGCTCGTCGATCTCGCTCACAAGAACAACATGCTCGCACTTGTTGATGAGGCACACGGAACTCACCTTTACTTCGGCGAGGGACTTCCTCTTAATGCGATGGCTGCAGGAGCTGATATGGCTGCTGTCAGCATGCATAAGTCGGGCGGATCTCTGACTCAAAGTTCGATGCTTCTTCTTGGCGAGGGAATAAACGAAGGATATGTAAGTAACATAGTCAATCTTACCCAGACAACAAGTGCGTCTTATCTCCTTTTGGGAAGTCTTGATATAAGCAGGAGAAATCTCGCTCTCAAAGGGAAGCAGAGCTTCGGTAAGGTATGCGAGATGGCCGATTACGCGAGGGAAGAGATCAATGATATCGAAGGCTTCTATGCTTTTGGTGCAGAATTGATCAACAAGAGCAGCGTATTCGACTTTGACGTAACGAAGCTCGTTATCAATACAAGGGGTATCGGACTTACCGGTATCGAAGTATATGATCTTCTCCGTGAAGAATATGATATTCAGATGGAATTCGGCGATCTGTCGAATGTACTTGCATATATATCGATCGGTGACAGGCTCCAGGAGATCGAGAGACTCGCGGGAGCGCTTAATGATATCGCCAGGCTCTATTCCAAGCCTCAGGGTAATTTCTTCTGTGCGGAATACATGACTCCTGTCGTGAAGGCTACCCCTCAGGAAGCTTTCTATGCTCAAAAAGAGAAGCTCCCGATCGATCAGACTATCGGAAGGATCTGCGCGGAGTCAGTAATGTGCTATCCGCCGGGAATACCGATCCTCGCACCGGGTGAGATGATCACGAAGGAGATACTCGATTATATTAATCTCGCCAAGGAAAAGGGCTGCTCGATGCAGGGACCGGAGAGCGAAGATATATCAGAACTTTACGTCTTAAAGTAACGGAGGTGTCCAGATGGCCGGAAACGAAATGGAATTTTGGTTTGAAGAGATGCATACGGATAATGTGAAGATGTCTATCAGGGTCAACCAGCATCTCTATAGCGGCACGAGCGAATTTCAGCGTATCGATGTATTTGATTCGCCTGAGTTCGGCAAGTTCCTGACTTCAAACGGCAACGTTATCTTTTCGGAACAGGAGGAATTCACTTACGACGAGATGATCGTTCATGTTCCGATGGCCGTTCATCCCGATGTCAAGCGTGTCCTCGTTATAGGCGGCGGTGACGGCGGTGTTGCAAGAGAGCTCTCATACTATAAGGAGATCGAGGTCATAGATATATGTGAGCCTGACAAGATGTTCGTGGATGTCTGCCGCAAGTTCTTCCCGGATAATGCGATCGGACTTGAGGATGTCAGGGTAAGGCTCTATTACGAGGACGGTTTGAGGTTCCTCCGTAAATGCAAGGATAAATACGATCTCATAATCAATGATGCAACTGATCCTACGGGCCATGAAGCAGGTCTTTTCACGAAGGAATTCTACGGGAACTGCTATAAGGCTCTTCACGATGACGGAATCATGGTCTATCAGCACGGAAGCCCGTTCTTTGACGAGGATGAGGAAAACTGCAGGGCGATGCACAGGAAAGCGGTCAAGTCTTTTCCTGTAATGAAGGTATACCAGGCAAATATCCCTACATGCCCGTCAGGATACTGGCTCTTCGGATTTGCTTCGAAGAAGTATCATCCTATCAGGGATTTCGATCCGAAAAAGTGGGAAGACAGAAAGATCAAGACATGGTATTACACGACACATCTTCACTCAGGAGCATTCATGCTTCCGAGATATGTTGAAGATATGCTCAGAGAAGAAGAGAACGAATAAGGAGGAAGCATAAATGGCAAGATTATTGGTAATCGGATGCGGCGGAGTAGCTCAGGTCGCGATCCGGAAATGCTGTCAGAACAGCGGCACTTTTACGGAGCTTTGTATCGCGAGCAGAACAGTCTCGAAGTGCGATGCCCTTAAGGACAAGATAGAATCTGAGGGTTCGCCTGTTAAGATCACTACCGCTACTGTTGATGCGGACAACAAGGAGGATCTTGTTAAGCTCATAAGCGGATATAAGCCTGATGCGGTCTTAAACGTTGCTCTTCCTTATCAGGATCTTACGATCATGGACGCCTGTCTCGAGTGTAAGGTCGACTATATCGATACGGCTAACTATGAGCCTGAAGATACCGATGACCCGGTTTGGCGCGAGATATATGAGAAGAGATGCAAGGAAAAGGGATTTACTGCTTATTTTGATTACAGCTGGCAATGGGCATATGATCAGAAGTTTAAGGATGCCGGACTTACGGCTCTTCTCGGAACAGGATTTGATCCGGGCGTAACTTCCGTATTCGTGGCTTACGCCAAGAAGCACTATTTTGACGAGATCGACACGGTGGACATCCTCGACTGTAACGGCGGTGACTACGGTTATCCGTTCGCCACTAACTTCAATCCCGAGATCAATCTCCGTGAAGTATCCGCTAACGGCTCTTACATGGAGAACGGCAAGTGGGTCGAGACAAAGCCTATGGAGATAAAGAGGGAATATGATTTTCCTGAAGTCGGGATGAAGGACATGTATCTTCTCCATCATGAGGAGATAGAAGCTCTCGGAAAGAATTTCCCTGAGATCAAGCGCATCAGATTCTTCATGACATTCGGTCAGAGCTATCTTACACATATGAAGTGTCTCGAAAACGTCGGCATGCTCTCAACGAGCCCTGTCATGTTCGAAGGTCGCGAGATCGTTCCGATACAGTTCCTTAAGGCGCTTTTGCCTGATCCTGCAAGCCTCGGACCGAGGACTGTCGGAAAGACTAATATCGGCTGTATCTTTACGGGTAAGAAAGACGGCAAAGAGAAGACGCTCTATATCTACAATGTCTGCGATCACCAGGAGTGCTATAAGGAACTCGGAAGCCAGGCTATAAGCTACACTACGGGTGTCCCTGCCATGATCGGCACATCTCTCGTTATCAACGGCATCTGGAAGAAACCGGGTGTTTTCACAACAGACGAGTTCGATCCGGATCCTTACATGGATATGCTCAATAAGTTCGGACTTCCTTGGGTAGTTGATGAAGATCCGGTACTCGTACCATGAGATATGATGATCTGAGGACGCCTTCTTATATCGTATCCGAATCTGCGCTTCGAAAAAACCTCGAGATATTAAAGGATGTAGAGGAAAGATCGGGCGCAAAGATCCTTCTTGCCCAAAAAGCATTTTCGATGTTCCGTGTCTATCCATTGATATCGGGGTATCTTACGGGTACCACTGCTTCAGGCATCTATGAAGCAAGGCTTGCTTCTGAGGAGATGAAGGGAAGAGAGAATCACGTTTTCGAGCCGGCTTATAAGGATGATGAGATGGAGGAGATCTTCAGTATCTGTGATCATGTCTACTTCAATTCCATGTCGCAGTTTGATCATCACCTTGATACGATCCGGAAACATGAGGATGTAAAGGTCGCACTTCGTATCAATCCGGAATTCTCGACACAGGAAGGTCATGAGATATATGATCCGTGTTCGCCTTCATCCCGTCTCGGAATACGGCTTAAGGATATGCCTGAAAAACTTCCGAAGGAAGTCACCGGACTTCATTTCCATACTCTCTGCGAACAGGGATTTGAGCCTTTGAAGGCGACTTTTGACGTGGTGGAAAAGAACTTCGGGAAATACTTTAAAGATATCAGATTCATCAATCTTGGCGGAGGTCATCATATAACCAAGCCGGATTATGATGTTGAAGGTCTTATCGGACTTATTAAGTATATACGTGAAACTTATGACATCGAGGTCTATCTCGAGCCCGGCGAAGCGATCGCGCTCGATGCGGGTACTCTTATAACCGAAGTCATGGATATCGTAGAAACGGGGGATATTCCTACGCTTATACTGGATGCGTCAGCGGCGTGTCATATGCCTGACGTTCTCGAGATGCCGTATTTGCCACCTCTTACCGGTTCTGTGGAGTCGGGCGTCAAAGTCAGGCTTGCATCCAGGACATGCCTTGCAGGCGATGTAATAGGCATATATGAGCTTAAAACGATGCCTTCTGTGGGAGACATCCTTACATTCGGGGATATGGCCATATACAGTATGGTCAAGAATAATACGTTTAACGGGATGCCTCTGCCTGATATCGTTCTTCAGAAAGAGGACGGAGATTACGAACTCGTAAGAAGATTCGGTTATTCGGATTTTAAGGAGAGACTGTCATAATGATCAGATTCCCGGCAGAATTTGAAAGACACATGGGAACGCTCATGATCTGGCCCGTCAGGCCCGGAAGCTGGGGCAAGGATCCCTCGCGCGCTCAAAAGGCATTCATATCGATATTTGAAGAGATCCTCAGAAGCGAAGACCTCTATGTATTATTCAATAATTCCGAGCCGCAGGAGACTATAGATGCCCTGAAGAAACGATTTGAAGGTCTGAAGGGCGATTTTTATCCTTTGAGGGTAGATTCAAACGATTCATGGGCAAGAGATGTAGGACCGACATTTGTGGTCGAGGATCATAAGCTAAAGGGGACCGACTGGAAGTTCAATGCTTGGGGCGGTGACTATAACGGTCTTTATAAAGATTATGCCGAGGATGATATGGTCGCTTCGAGATTCTGTGATCTCATCGGAGCAGACGTCATATCGAGAAAGGATTTCATCCTCGAGGGAGGAAGCATAGCAACTGACGGGGAGGGTACCTTAATGGTAACAGAGACCTGTCTTCTGAGCCCCGGCAGAAATCATGACATGACAAAAGAAGACATAGACAGATATCTATGTAATGCTCTCGGCGCAGATAAGATATTATGGCTCCCGTGCGGCATCTTTAACGATGAGACGGACGAACATGTCGATAATGTTGCGGCTTTCTGCGCTCCGGGAGAAGTGGTGCTTGCCTGGACAGATAATATAGATGACCCTCAATATGAGATGTCGAGAGCATGTTATGATTATCTGAGCTCCGTCACTGATGCTAAGGGCAGACAGATAAAGATATATAAGCTTCCGGTCCCCGATCATCCTATCCTTATCGAAAAGGAATATCTGGATAATCTCTTTTTCGAGGAGGGGGAAGATATAAGGGAAGAAGATGAAAGACTTGCGGCAAGTTATGTGAAATACTATTATACGAATGACGCTATCCTGATCCCGGCATTCGGCGGCGTAAACGAAGCTTCCGACAGGAGAGCCAAAGAGATAATGGAAAAGATACATAAGGATCGGAAGGTTATTTCCGTATTTGCAAGGGACATCCTGGTGGGAGGCGGTAATATCCACTGCATAACCCAGCAGATCCCTGAAATATGAGGAGGTAAACAGATGGCTAAGATCAAGGTTGCGGCAGTTCAGATGAGCTGCTCGAAGGATGTAAGAGAGAACATAGAAAAGGCGGAGGGGTTTGTCAGGAAAGCCGCTTCTGAAGGCGCGGTCATAATCCTTTTGCCGGAGCTTTTCGAGAGGCAGTATTTTTGCCAGGAGCGCAGATATGATTATTATGAGTTCGCAAAGAGCGTTGAAGAAGACGACGCCGTGGTTCACTTCAGAGCTGTTGCAAAAGAGCTTAATGTCGTAATACCGGTAAGTTTCTATGAAAAGGACTGCAACGTCTTATATAATTCGGTCGCCATGATCGATAACAAAGGCGAAGTCATGGGAGTGTACAGAAAAACGCATATTCCTGACGATCATTTCTATCAGGAAAAGTTCTATTTCACGCCCGGTAATACCGGTTTTAAGGTCTTTGATACGGCCTATGGCAAGATAGGTATCGGGATCTGCTGGGATCAGTGGTTCCCGGAAACTGCGAGATGCCTGGCACTTCTGGGTGCCGATGTGATACTGTATCCGACCGCGATCGGCAAGGAGCCTATCCTGGAAGTCGACAGTATGGGTCACTGGTCAAGGACGATGCAGGGACATTCGGCTGCTAATATTATTCCGGTAGTTGCAGCCAACAGGGTAGGAACAGAGAAGGTCGAGCCTTGTAAGGAAAACAATAACCAGGACAGCGAGCTGTGCTTCTACGGGAGCTCGTTTCTTACGGATCACTTGGGCGAGATCAAAGTAATCGCAGGCAGAGAAGAGGAGACGGTGATATCTTACGAGTACGATCTTGAAAGTATAAAGGAAGACCGTCTGTCATGGGGCCTTTTCAGAGACAGGAGACCCGAGACATATAAGATAATCACTGACGGAAAGTAAAAGGAGAAGCGGATGGAGATCAAATCATACGAATTAAGCAAGGAATACTCCAAGGAGTTCATCAATCTGTCTTCAATGGCAGCGGTACTTATCAAGAAGCCCAAAAAGCATGTCATCGACCTGTTTATCGTATATCCCGGAATCCTCTTGATTTCCGTTCTCGGAGTAGGTATTGCCTTCCTTGTCAGACAGGCGGGTGTTGAGAACATTAATCCCATAATACCTGATGCGTTCATAGCAGGTCTTCTCGCAGTTATCTTCATGGTCTCGATGTTCTATGCGAAGATACTTCTCACGCTTCAAAAAGGGAGAAAAAAGGAGAGATCAGTCACCTATATCTTCAGCGAGACAGGGATAACATATTTAGACATTGACAGTGATCCCCTTGAAACAAAATGGGAGGACTTCAGCAGTCTTATCATCCTCGAAAAGGGAATGTACTTTATACCCGATTCCAACAAAGGAGTCCTAATCGGAATACAAAAGGAAGGTAACGAAGAAAAAGTCCGTGATTTCCTTTCCGAAAATGACATCGTACTTGAGATCGTAGAGCAGTAAAATATCATTAAATCGATCCGTTAATTTCACAGGCTGACTTAGATCAAGTCAGCCTTTATTATGTCTGGATTTTGTTATTTCCATATAAAAAACTTGTGGTCAGGGGAGAAGGATAAGGGGGAGACCGAGCATTTAGCATGCATAATTATTCTCAAAAAAGACATAAATATTCACAGAAAACAGATCTGCAAAAACGCAATAATTGTCAGGATTTTAAATGGTAGCATTTAAGTATGTAGCAAAAACAGATTAAAAATCAGAGAAAATTTACAGAAATAAGCTCAACTTTCAATGATATAAACAAAAGAAAGAGATAAAGTAACAATGTTACATAATAAGTACCCCTTAATATTAATCAAAGAAAATTTATATATCGTGCCGATAATAGGATACTTTGCCATATATGCCGATCAGCCCAAATATCAAAGAATAGTGACTGACATTTTAAGTTAAAGAAAATTGATATAAATCTGATAATTTGCGAAGTGTCACGGATTACTGTATTTTTTACAAAAATTGCGCTATTTTTTTCCTATTTGTACAAATCCATTTGTCGTTTTTTGTGATTATTGTTTATATTCCCATGATTGTCCGCATATATAAATCAATGTATATTCATTTGGATTTACTAAAATATATATGGAGAAATATGTTTATGGGCAAGAACTTAAAGAGAATAGCAACGGTTTTGTCAGCGATAATGACACTGACATTTTTCTCACCTTTGCCTTCAATGCAAAATCTCTTAGCTGATCAGACTAAGGATTCTGACAAACTTCCGATCCTGTCCGGCACTTATACTGATTCTGGTTATTACTGGGATAATCTCCTGGGTGAAGCAGGAAACTTCTCACTTTTTGCATTTGACAGTATTTATAATGATACACACGTCAACGGTAACCTTGCATGCAAAAACTGGTATATCGGAATGAACTACACCGAGCCGCATACCGGATTCGGTAATTACGAATCCCATCCGCTTGTAAACATAGTCACGAACAAGATCGACGATACATCCAAAAGTGTCAACTTCGGAAACAAGACAGTTCATCATCCGAATAATCCTGATGGCAAGATATGGGGTCTTGGTATGCTCGATACGATACTCATCCCTGTATCGTACGACGTAAAGTACATTGATCCGTATCCTACGTTCGATCAGTGGGGAAGACCTACATGGAATACAAATCCTCAGAACATAAAGAACAATGCCCCGATCAAGGACAATACATATATCTACTCCAACAACTCTGATCTGACAAACGGAGCCTTGCGTGTCAGAGCTACGACAAATGCCAAGAAGAAAGTTTTCTTTGCACATACTCCATCGTCATACATGGACTTCGATGCTCTTAAGGTCAAGTACCAGACTCTGTCTGCTCAGCTTGCAAAACTGAATAATAATGTAAGTCCAAGCTATGACAGATATGATGTTAATAAAAATGCGATCTGGCTCAATTCAAACGGTACGAACGTATTGAACGTTTCGGCTAAGGATTTCAAGCCGATCATGAATATCAACAACATCAACTATACAAATTCCGGTTATAAGGGAAATCAGTCTCTCGTTATCAACATCGACCTTTCCGGTGTTGACAGATTTGAGATGCCTCAGGGTATTAAATACAAGACAGTCAACGGCACTCTCAAAGACGAAGAGCAGATGGCCTCCAAGGGCACAAACATCATCTACAACTTCTATAACGCAAAGCCGGGAACAACAGTTATTATGCATGCGACTATCGGTCATATCCTCGCACCTGATTGTACGGTAATCGCAGACGGCGGAAGCGGAACGATCATCGCTAACAACATCTATGCTTCCAACGAGACACATATGTCCTTCATTCCTAAGGGCCTTACGATCGATCTTCCTAATATCCTTAATCTGGAGATCTCGAAAACAAGCACCGTAAGTTCCAATGAACTTCCGGGTGCTTTACTTACATTAACTGGCAAAGACAAATATGGGAAAGATATTATAATAAATACTTCTTCTGTTAAATTTGGTGAAGAAGCTTCCATTAATACAAAATATAAGGGAAACGGAATCTCATTCTATTCGGGTAAGACGAAGACTTTGATCTCAAATCTTCCTGACGGTAACTATGTCCTTAAAGAGGATGCTGCTCCGGCAGGCTATGATATAGCGACCGAAATAAGATTTTCCGTTGCGCAGGGTCAGATATACGGTGACCCCAACGTAATCACTCAGTCACAGGGAGACGAGCCGGGCGTAGTCACAATGAAGGATGCTCTTCTCAAGCGAGAGGTGATCTTCAGCAAGAGTGATGCATCAGGTAAAGAACTTTTCGGAGCAACACTCGTTCTTACGGGAAAAGACATTGAAGGAAATGCCGTTAATATCACAAGCAATCAGGTTACACCCGGTAATCAGGCATACGTATTGGAGTATGGAACAGCCTTGAAGTTCTTGTCAGGCTACTCTGATACGTACATTAGAGATCTTCCTGCGGGTCAATACACACTTACAGAGTTTACGGCTCCTCAGGGTTTCTTAAAGGCTGAATCCATCAATTTCGAAATAACCAAAGATATGAAGCTTATGGTTAACGGCAAAGAAGTTGATAAGATCAGCATGATCGATGAATTCGCAACAGATGTATTCATCAGTAAGCAGGACATTGACAGCGGAGAAGAACTTGTCGGTGCTAGAATGACTCTTTCCGGAACTGACAAAGATAAGAATCCTGTAGACTTTAGTAACATTGA
>JAILNZ010000024.1 GCA_024691135.1 Clostridiales bacterium | reverse complement strand
ATCAGACAGGCAGCAGAACTCGGTATCAAGGTCGGCATGATCAGACCTATCACACTCTGGCCGTTCCCGAGCAAGATCATTTCCGAGACGGCAGCCAAGTCCAACGTTAAGGCTTTCCTTGATGTTGAGCTCAATGCAGGTCAGATGGTCGAGGATGTCCGTCTTGCAGTAAACGGTCAGAAGCCGGTTTACTTCCACGGAAGGATGGGCGGTAACCTGCCTACACAAAAAGAGATCCTCGACAAGATCATCGAGATCCACAAGGGAGGTAACGTATAATGGCTATTGTATTTCAACCTACAGAAGGTTTGACAAAGAAGCCTTTGCATTATTGCCCGGGCTGTAACCACGGTATCATCCACAGGATCATCGCCGAGACGATGGTCGAGATGGGCATCTTGAACGATGCTATCGGTGTCGCATCCGTCGGTTGTACTTATAACAGTTATGAGTATTTCTCATGTGACATGGTTCAGGCAGCTCACGGCCGTGCACCGGCAGTTGCTACAGGTATCAAGCGTACTCATAAGGACAAGATCGTCTTCACATATCAGGGTGACGGTGACCTCGCTTCCATCGGTACTGCTGAGATCATCCATGCGGCAGCAAGAGGAGAGAAGATCTGCGCATTCTTCGTAAACAATGCAGTTTACGGAATGACATCCGGACAGATGGCTCCTACGACGCTCCTGGGTCAGGTAACGACGACTTCACCTTTCGGACGTGACGCATCATATCAGGGTTATCCGATCAACGTATCAGAACTCATCTCCCAGCTTACGGGTGCCGTATATGTTGAGCGTGTATGCCTCACGGATTATAAGAACATCATGAACGCCAAGAAGGCTATTAAGAAGGCCTTTGAGGTTCAGATGAGCGGTAAGGGATTCGCATTTGTAGAGTTCCTTTCCACATGTCCTACAAACTGGGGTAAAGAGCCTTGTGCCGCTATGGAGTGGCTCAAGGAGAAGATGATCCCTCAGTATCCCCTCGGATGCTTCAAGGACACATCTAACGAGGAGGTGAAAGCATGATCGATTTTTCCGTAATTCTCGCAGGATTCGGCGGACAGGGAATCCTCTCCGCAGGTAAGATGGCAGCAGAAGCAGCTCTCTATGAGGGCAAGGAAGTCTCATGGTTCCCTTCATACGGTCCTGAGATGCGTGGCGGTACGGCTAACTGTTCCGTCGTAATCTCTGATGAGCCCATAGGTTCACCTGTCATCAACGATGCAGACGTAGTCATCTGTCTTAACCAGCCTTCAATGGAGAAGTTTGAAGCTTCCTTGAAGCCGGGCGGATATCTGATCATCGATTCTTCCCTGATCCATATCGAGCCTAAGAGAACAGACATCAAGTTTATCGCGATGCCTGCTTCCGATATCGCTTCAGAGCTCGGCAACATGCAGTTTGCCACGATCTCCATGCTCGGGTGCCTGTCGAAGGCAACAGGATGCTTCTCGCGTGATTCTTTTGAGTCTTCTCTTAAGGAAGTCCTTCCTGAGAGACACCATAACAAGATCCCGGGTAACTTAAACGCATTCGATAAGGGCGCTTCTTACGCCAAGTAAGATACACATTTGATCTTATAAGGGAGTTGTCATATGGCAGCTCCTTTTTTTCGCGAAAACGAGGTGCAAAAATCAAAAAGCTTGTAATTGAACTTGGCTTTTGTTTCTAGTATACTTGCAACATAAATAGCCTTAAGGGAGGTGAATGTATGGACGGCGACAGTCATTACCGAAGTAGCAATTATCGCGGTCCTGTACATTTCACGGGCATGATGCCGTAATAGTATCCGGCTTTCTCCTCCTGTATGTACATCGCCGCGAGCGGTGTTTTTTATTATTGTGCAGGAGGCGGGGGCTATGGACACAAACATTATTAAAGAGCCTAATTTTGTTGAGGAGATCCTCGGGATATTCAGAAGTGATATCTCTGCCGCAGAGCTTAACGAGAAGATCTCCGATTACCATGACAACGATATAGCAGGTGCTCTTGAGCAGCTGACGCCGGAGGAGAGACAGAAACTCTATCCGATACTCGGTGCGGAAAAAGTATCAGAGATATTCACTTACATCGAAGACGTCGAGCTCTACATGAGCGAGCTCAATATCGAGAAGGCTGCAAAGGTCATCTCGCACATGGACTCAGACGATGCCGTTGATGTCCTTGAAGAGATGGACGATTCGACTTCCGAGCAGATCGTCAGCATGCTCGAAGGAGACGCAGGTAAAGACGTAAGACTCATTCTCTCGTATGATGATGATGAGATCGGCAGCAAGATGACTACCAATCTCATCGTTATCAAACGCGGACTTACCGTAAGGGAAGCCATGAGAGAGCTCGTTAAGCAGGCGGGTGATAATGACAATATATTCACAATATATGTAACGGATGAGGAAGACAGGTTCTACGGAGCCATAGATCTTAAGGACCTGATAGTCGCGAGATCCAATACCGATCTGGAGAATCTGATCGTAACATCCTATCCTTATGTCGGTGACCATGAGATCATGAGCGACTGTATCGAGAGGATCAAGGACTACGCAGAGGATTCCATACCTGTACTGTCGGAAGATAAGAAGATACTGGGCATCATCACGGCACAGGATATCGTTGAAGTAGTCGATGACGAGTTGGGCGATGACTACGCTAAGCTCGCAGGTCTCACCGCAGAGGAGGATCTTAACGAGAAGACTAACGAGAGTATGAGGAAAAGGCTCCCGTGGCTCATTATCCTTCTTATTCTCGGCATAGCCGTATCTACCGTAGTTGGCGTTTTCGAGAAGGTCGTAGCAGCAATACCGATAGTCATATGCTTTCAGTCGCTTATCCTTGATATGGCAGGAAATGCAGGGACGCAGTCGCTTGCCGTTACGATCAGGGTACTGATGGATGAGAACCTGACTGCCGTCCAGAAGATCGGACTTGCATTTAAGGAGATGAAGGTAGGGCTTTGTAACGGATTATTCCTGGGTTCGACGGCTTTCGTGACAGTAGGCGCTTATCTCGTCGCCATAAAGCATGACGAATTCCCTCACGCGATACTGATCGCTGCCTGTGTCGGGGGAGCTTTGATCCTGTCGATGATCATATCGAGCCTTCTGGGAACACTGATCCCTATGTTCTTCCATAAGATCAAGGTCGACCCGGCGGTTGCCTCAGGACCTCTTATCACGACGGTCAATGACCTCGTTGCCGTTGTCGCATATTACGGTCTTGTCTGGCTCGTACTCCTGCCTTTAGTAAAGTGATGATTTCATATGTAAAAAATGCACAAAAAGAGGCCTCGAAATAACTGTTTTTTTGTATTTTTTGGTGGTAAGGACATCAAAAATAAGTTATAATAACTTAATGAGAAACATATTGGAGGTCTTCTGATGGAACAAGCCTATTTGTTTAATCGAGGCGAGGATTATATGTCTTACAACCTGCTAGGCTCCCGTCCTTTCACGGATGATGACAATAATGCGGGTTATCTCTTCCGGGTGTGGGCACCTAATGCCAGAGGCGTGAGCGTAATAGGAGAATTCAACGACTGGTCACCGGAAGCTGATCCAATGTATAAGCTCGGTGATACGGGAATATGGGAATGCAAGATCACAGGTGCGGCTCAGTGGGACAGATATAAGTATCGTGTCATCGGCGCCGATTCAAGGATATATGAGAAGGTCGATCCGTTTGCAAGGCACTTTGAGACTAGGCCGAATAATGCATCGATCCTATATGATTTTAATGACTATACATGGAATGACGGGGATTTCTGCAAGAACAGGAAGGACGCACTGGCACCGCAGCCGGTAAATATCTATGAGGTGCATCTGGGTTCCTGGAGAAGACATCCGGACGGCAATTTCTTCAGTTACAGGGAACTTGCCATCGATCTTTCCGATTACTGCCGCAAGATGCATTATACGCATGTCGAACTGATGCCTGTCATGGAGCATCCGCTCGATGCTTCCTGGGGCTATCAGATAACCGGATATTACGGTGTCACGAGCAGATTCGGAACGCCTGCGGACTTCAAGTATCTCGTTGATGTCCTTCATCAGAACGGCATAGGAGTCATCCTTGACTGGGTACCTGCCCATTTCCCGAAGAATATGGAAGGCCTCGTCAGATTTGACGGTACGCCGTGCTATGAATATAGTGACCCCAGGATCGGAGAACACAGGGAGTGGGGAACTTATGTTTTCGATTATTCCAAGAATGAAGTCGTATCCTTCCTCGTATCGAATGCGATCTTCTGGGTAGAGGAATTCCATGTCGACGGACTTCGCATAGATGCCGTAAGTTCCATGCTCTACAGGGATTACGGCAGGACGCAGTATATTCCGAACAGGTACGGCGGCAACGAGAATCTCGAGGTCATCGAATTCTTCAAAAAGCTCAACGGAACGATGAGATATAAGTATCCGTATGTTATGATGATCGCCGAGGAGTCCACGGCATATCCCAAGATCTCGCATCCTGTCGAAGACGGAGGACTGGGCTTTACCCATAAGTGGAATATGGGCTGGATGCATGATACCCTTGATTATTTCTCGACCGATTCATATGCGAGAGGATGGCATCATGACCAGTTCTGTTTCTCGATGGATTATGCTTTCAGCGAGAACTTCGTTTTATCGCTCTCTCACGATGAGGTCGTCCACGGCAAGTATTCACTCATAGACAAGATGCCGGGAGACATATGGAGGAAATTCGCGAACCTCAGGCTTCTCTTCTTATACCAGATGAGTCACCCGGGTGCGAAGCTCAACTTCATGGGCTCGGAATTCGGCCAGTTCATCGAGTGGAGATTCTATGAGGAACTCGAGTGGTTCATGCTCGATTATGAATCCCACAGGCTCCTGCAGGAATTCTGCGCAAGGCTTAACGAGACCTATATCAAATATCCTCAGTTCTGGATCGATGATCATACATGGAGCGGGTTCGGTTGGATCGATATCAATGATACCCTGAACAATGTCTTCATCTATAAGAGATCGTCACCGAAGGAAGACGAGAATGATATCTATGTGGCACTCAATATGGTTCCGCAGCCTCTCGAGGGATATAAGATCCCGGTTTACGAGAAGGGCACATATAAGATCATCCTGAATACCGACGATATGGGATTCGGCGGCAGCGGATATCCGACTAAGACGGATCCTGACGGTTGTGTCGAGACCATTGACGAGCCGTATAACGGATTCCCTTATCATATCACTATCAACCTTCCGCCTCTTGCGGGCATCTATTTCATGAAGGCTGATAAGAAGAAAAAGCCGGCGACTAAGAAGACGGTCGAAAAATCTTCAAAAGCCCCGAAGGCGGCAGCAAAGAAGACTGCAGAAAAGAAAGCTCCGGCAAAGAAGACCCCAGCAAAAAAGAAGACTACAGATAAGAAATGAAGTATAGGAGGTATGACTAATGGCAAAAGCTGAAACAGTTGCAATGATACTTGCAGGCGGACAAGGCTCGAGACTCGGAGTTCTTACCAAGAAGATCGCCAAGCCGGCCGTTCCGTTCGGAAGCAGATACAGGATCATTGATTTTCCATTGTCGAATTGTGTCAATTCAGGAATCGAGAGAGTAGGAGTGCTGTCGCAATATCAGCCTCTGGCGCTCAATACATATGTAGGTAACGGACATCCGTGGGACCTTGACCGTAATAACTGCGGCGCCTATATACTTCCGCCTTATCAGAAATCCGGCAAGTATGACTGGTACAAGGGTACCGCTAATGCCATCTTCCAGAATATGGATTTTCTGGATGATTTTAATCCGAAGTATGTTCTCATCCTCTCGGGTGACCATATCTATAAGATGAATTACGCGGCTATGTTAAAAGCCCATATCGAGAATGAGGCTGATGCCACGCTCGCTGTATATGAAGTGCCGTGGGAAGAAGCTTCGAGATTCGGTATCCTCAATACCAAGGATGATGATGTTATCACGGAATTCGTCGAAAAGCCGGCAAAGCCTGAGAGCAATCTTGCTTCCATGGGTGTTTATATCTTCAACTGGCAGGTATTAAGGAAGGCTCTCATCGAAGACGAGAACGATCCCGAGTCCAATAACGACTTCGGTAAGAATATAGTTCCGAAGCTCCTTAACCAGGGCAGCAAGCTCTTCGCTTACAGATTCTCGGGTTACTGGAAGGATGTCGGAACCATAGCTTCGCTCTGGGAGACCAACATGGATATCCTGGATAAACCTGAAGAGATCAATCTCGTTGACAGGGCATGGCGTATCTACAGCAGAAACCCTGTTAAGCCTTCACACTTCATCGGACCTGATGCCAAGGTCGTAAATTCCGCCATGACGGACGGCTGCAGGATTTACGGAAGTGTATCTCATTCCGTTTTGTCCGATTCCGTCCTTGTCGAAAAGGGCGCGGTAGTTAAGGACTGTGTGCTCCTTCCGGGCGTAGTAGTCAAGGCAGGTGCACATATCGAGAGATGTATCGTTGACTTCGGAACAGTTATCGGCGAAAACGTCAAGGCAGGTGCCAATGTTGACGGCGAAGGTCCGTACACGAACCATAAGATATGTTCAGACGGCATCGTTGTATTTGAAAGAGGTCTCGTGATCAAGAAGGATTCCGTGATCCCGGGCAATTCAATGGTCGATTCGGATCTTGAAGTTCCTTCCGATCAGAATGTGATCGAGAGTACTTTCAGAGTATAAGGGGAGGGAGAATAGATTATGTTTACCAGCGCAATGGGCCTCATACTGGCCGACAATAAAAAGATATCCTTGGGAGAACTTTCAGGTCCCCGTGCTCTCTCCGCAATGCCTTTTGCAGGAAGATACAGGATCATCGACTTCGTTCTCTCGAACATGGTAAATTCCGGCATCAAGAACGTCGGTATCCTTACCTACAACAAGTATAAATCTCTCATGGACCACCTCGGAACAGGTGCTCCGTGGAGTCTGGACAGAAAGACGGACGGTCTTCATATCCTTCCTCCGTACGTTAACTCGGAGGCAACGAATATCGCAGGCGACGAGGAGATGGCGGGCATCATTGACTTCCTCCGCACTTCCAGAACGACATATGTTATCGTCGCAAACAGCAATATCGTCCTCAATACGACCTTTGATGACATGATCAAGGCGCATGAGAGGAACAATGCCGACATCACGGTCATGTTCAACAGGGACGGAACGAAGTTCGGAAGCCCTGCATATATCCTTGAACTCGACGATGACGGTTTTGTTAAGGACATGCTCTTTAATCCGCAGAAGTCCGCTTCCAATAAGTCGAGTCTCGGCATCATCTGCATCAGAAGGGATCTTCTCATCGATCTCATTGCAAAGCAGATGGCTCATGCAACTTCACACTTCGGCGTTCACTCCTTCGTTAAGATGTTTGACGAGCTCAAGGTCTACGGATATGAATATAGCGGAATCGCTTTAAGGATCAACTCCGTAAAGACATACTTCGATGCATCGATGAACCTCATCGACGAGTCGATCCGTAATGATCTTTTCTGGAGCGGTGAACCTGTATATACGAAGATCAAGGACGAGGCTCCGACACTTTACTTCAATAACGCACAGGTATCGAACGTTATCGTATCCGAAGGTTGCCGTATCTACGGAAGTGTCGAGGAATCAGTCCTCTTCAGAGGCGTAACTATATCGAAGAATACTACCATCAAGAACTGTGTAATAATGCAGGATGCGCACATCTCCGAGAACTGCCATCTCGAGAACGTCATCCTCGACAAGAACGCGATCGTTAGACCCGGAATAAGGCTCGTCGGGCACAGGGATTTCCCTGTAGTTATAGGAAAGGGAGCAGGTATCTGATATGGATAAGATAAAAGTATTATTTGTTTCATCGGAAGTAAGTCCTTTTGCCAAGGTCGGCGGTCTCGCTGACGTAGTCGGAGCTCTGCCGATCGAACTCAACAAGGAGAATGTTGACGCGAGGGTCATCCTTCCTTTGTACAGGAAGATCAAGGCAAAGTATAACGAGGAGCTGAGCTTTCTGGGCTGGAAGATGGTCCACATGGGCTGGAGATCTCTTTATGCAGGCCTTTTCTCTCTCGAAAAGAACGGCACGGTCTTCTACTTTGTCGATAACGAATATTACTTTAACTTTGACAGCGTATATGTCGAGTATGTTTTCGATATAGAGAGATACTGTTTCTTCCAGAGAGCCGTACTGGACTTCATGGGCGACTTCATGAACTTCGAGCCGAATGTCCTTCACTGTAACGACTGGCAGACGGGCATGATGCCGATGCTCCTTGACGCTCACTTCAAAAAGCACGGTTATCATACTGACGTTCAGACCGTCTTTACGATCCATAATCTCAAGTATCAGGGCGTTCATGCCGTTGACGTCGTCCGTGACATGCTCGACCTTCCGGATGAGTATATCCGTGACGAGTTCTGCATCAAGGACCGTGCGATCAACTTCATGAAGGCAGGTATCGTTTATTCCAACTCCGTAACGACAGTCTCACCGACATATGCATATGAGATAATGACCGATTATTACGGCGAAGGATTAAACCAGACGCTCCAGAGATATGCATATAAGGTATCGGGTATCATAAACGGTATCAACGATCTCGAATATGATCCGAAGAAGGATGACAAGATCCCTCAGAAGTATGACATAAAGACATATAAGAAGGGTAAGGCCGCATGTAAGGAATCACTCCAGAAGCAGCTCAATCTCGATGTTAATCCGAGGGTACCGCTTTGTGTCATGATCTCGAGACTCGTGGATCAGAAGGGTCTGGATCTCCTGTTATATGTCCTCGATGAGATGCTCTATGACGGAATGCAGATCGTTATCCTCGGAACAGGTGACGCATATTATGAGAGAGCTCTCGTAAGCATCGCGGAACGTAATCCGGGCAAGATGTGCGCTTGTATCGATTTTGACAGCGGACTTGCCCACACGATGTATGCCGCGGCAGATATCTTCCTCATGCCGAGCATCTTCGAGCCTTGCGGATTATCTCAGCTCGTATCGATGACATACGGTACTGTCCCTGTAGTAAGAGAGACAGGCGGACTTAAGGATACGGTCATTCCTTATAACGAGTTCACGGGCGAAGGCAACGGCTTCTCGTTTGCAAATATCAATGCCCATGAATTCCTCTTTATCACCAAGTATGCATGTGATCTGTACAGGAATCATCCTGATGTATGGGATCACATCATCAAGGCGGGCATGAGCGGTGATTATTCTTGGAAAAAGAGCGCGCTTGAATATATCGGTCTTTATTCCCTCATCACAGGCATACCTTACGAAAAGGATGTAACTCCGAAGGAAGAGGAGCCGAAAGCAGAGGAGATAAAGGCTGAAGTCAAAAAGCCGGCGGCCAAAAAGCCTGCGGCAAAGAAAGCTTCTTCCCCAAAGGCGGCTTCAAAGAAAGCTCCTTCCAAAAAGAGCGTGAAGAAGGAAGAAAAGAAGGATAGTTAATGTTTAAGCATGCATCGAGATCAGAACACTACAGGACTCCTTTCGGAGCTTTGCCTGCAGGATCGGATGTTAAACTTGTATTTGACATTAGTAAGGATAGCACAGACGCGGTTCTGTGCTATTCTTACGGTTTGTATGAATTCTCATATCACGAAGAGCCGATGAGGCTCATAAAGGAATCGAAGAACTACGACCGCTACGAGGTCGATCTTCAGATGCCTTTTGAACCCGGGATCTTCTTTTACTGGTTCAGAGTCAAAGTGAGCGACCTTAGGCTCAAGAGATTCGTACCTGTCGGAACGGCTTATAACAAACCCGACAGTGATCATTCATATATATATTATGTTTTCGATGAATCCGGAAAAGACGGTGAAGGGAAGCTCTATCCAGAACCTCCCAGGGTCGGCGTGACGGAAGACAAGTATCCTTATGCCTGGCAGATCACGGTCTATGAGAAGGATTTCAGGACGCCTGATTTTCTGAAGGGTGCGATGATATATCAGATATTCCCGGACAGGTTCTCGAGATCTTCGGGATTCGACTTCAGGAAGATGACGGATCTGTGCCCTAGGGAAGAACGTATCTATCACGAGGACTGGTACGAGGATGTAGATATCTATGGAAAACCCGAGACGGGATATCTCGCCTGTGATTTCTACGGAGGGTCTCTTGACGGGATCACGGAAAAGCTCGACTTCATAAGATCGCTCGGTATTGATGTTATCTATCTGAACCCGATATTCGAGGCGAGATCGAGCCACAGATACGATACGGCGGATTATCTTAATGTTGACCCGGTGCTGGGCGGAAATGAAGCTTTTGAGAGGCTTCAGGAGGCCTGCGAAAAGAAGGGCATAAAGATAATCCTCGACGGCGTATTCAGCCACACGGGAGCCGACAGCAGATATTTTAACAAGTTCGACAGATATGAGGGAACCGGCGCATACAGATCCTTTGTTACGGGTGAAGAAAGCAGATACCGTTCCTGGTATAAGTTCATCGGAAACGATAAGGAAGATCCCAAGTACGAATGCTGGTGGGGTTTTCCTGATCTTCCGAATGTCGATGAAAATGATCTGTCTTACAGAAGATTTGTCTTCGGGGAAGGCGGCGTTGTCGATACATGGATCAGGCGCGGTGCTGCAGGCTTCAGGCTCGATGTATCTGATGAACTCCCCGACAGTTTCATTAGGCAGATGAGAGAAGCGGTAAGAAAGTATTCCAAAGAACAGGGATGCGTAATAGGCGAAGTGTGGGAAGATGCGAGCAACAAGTGTTCCTACGGATCTTACAGGGACTTTATGCTCGGAAGGACCCATGACAGCGTCATGGGATATACCTTCAGGACGGGACTTCTCAATTTCCTGACAGGCATATTCAGTGCGGAAGCATTTAATTCCTATATGGAGGGATTCAGGGAAAGATATCCTTCCGAGAGTTATTATTCGATGATGAATCTCATCTCTTCACATGATGTCCCGAGGGCCGTCATGATCCTGACAAGAAAGGAAGATCCGGGCGACAGGGAGTTTCAGAAGGATATAGTCTTAAACAGGGAGGAAAGATCTCTGGGAGCTAAGCTCATGAAGCTAGCCTATTCGTTTCAGATCGGCTATATCGGATCGCCGAGCCTTTATTACGGTGATGAGATCCTCATGGAAGGTTTTCGTGACCCGTTTAACAGGAGGACATATCCGTGGGGCAGGACTGATGAGATATCTTCAGATCTTCTGTGTTTTATAAAGAAAGTGGCGGGATTAAGGAAGGATCATCCGGTATTAAGGACGGGGTATTATAAGACTCTTTATGCCGCGGACAAAGCGATGGTTTTCGAGAGGTATCTTGATAAGGAAAGAAAGGATGCTTTTGGAAAAACTGTTGGCGAAGGAGCCCAAAGAATAGTATTATTAATTAATAATGATGATTCAAGATTCTTGATGTTTGACAATAAAACGCGATCGGTCGGAAACTCGGATCAGGCGGAGGAAAAGCCCGTGTCATCAGTCATCCTGAAGGGTACTGACGATACTATGGTATGTGTCCCGCCGAGGTCTTCGCTGTTCCTGATCTTCGAATAAGGAATTGGAGGAAAATATTATGGCAAAGTGTCCCGTTTGCGGTGCTGAATCCGAAGGCAAATTCTGTGAGTATTGTGGATCTCCGATGAGTGAGACCAAGGTACAGACTTCAGACAACACTTCTTCCGAAGGATCCGGTTATGCACCGATCCCGGGCAGGGAAGAGTATCCAGAAGAGCAGGAGACGGCGAAGGAAGAATACGGTAACGGTTTTGATGCCGCTTCAAATGAGCCCAAGATCACGAAGACGATGGAGCAGACAGACAAGAAATGTCCTTCATGCGGCGGTACTTTGGTATTTGATCCTGAGACCGGCGGAATGCTCTGCTCTTTCTGCGGATATACGAAGGAACTTCCGAAGCCTGAGCATAATACAGCTATGGAAGAACTGGACTTTGAGTCTGCCAAGAACCGCTCGAGCTTTGACTGGGGCCAGAAGATGAAGACAGTTATCTGTAAGCAGTGCGGCGGCGAGACGGTATATGATGCGCTCGAGACAGCAGACTGCTGCCCGTTCTGCGGATCCACGAGCGTTATGCCTGTGGATGATGAAGCTGATGTAATGGCTCCGGGCGGAGTAGTACCGTTTGCCATATCCCAGGAGAAAGCGGCTCAGTTGTTCAAGAACTGGATAGGACACAAGTGGTTTGCTCCGAATGATGCAAAGAAGAGCTGCTCGGCCAAGGACATAAACGGAGTCTATCTTCCGTACTGGACATATGATTCCGACACGACATCGCCTTATTCCGCCAGGATCGGATTTGACAAGAGGGTCAAGAGAGGCGATCACTATGAGACGGAGACCGAATGGCGTTCGACAAGCGGCGTCTATACTGAATTCATCGATGATTATACCGTTTTCGCGAGTAAGAAATCTGATAATAATCCTTATATCAAGAGTGTGTCGCAGTTTGATTTTACGAAGCTTCGTCCGTATTCACCTGACTTTGTCGCAGGTTTTTCCGCCGAGCGCTACTCGGTAGGTCTTGACGAAGGCTGGGATGTAGCCAAGAAGGGCATCAACCAGAGACTTAAAGGCAATATCAAATCCGACATCAAGAAGAGCACACGCTGTGACAGAGTTGACGGTCTCCAGTTCTCTACCGTATATGAGAACATCACGTTCAAGTACCTCCTGGCACCTATCTGGCTCGCATCCTATAAGTACAGGGATCAGATATATAATATCGTTATCAACGGTCAGACAGGTAAGGTCGGAGGCAAGGCACCTGTATCAGCACTTAAGGTTATCCTTTTCATCATTGCTTGTATCATAGTCTTAAGCATCCTGCTCTGGCTGTTCTACGGACGTGGCTGATAACACATAAGAAAGCTTTATCAGAGTCGCCGCGGCATCAAGCGTGCCGTGGCGATCATTTTTTAAGGAAATATGGATATGATCAGAAAACATTTTAATGACCTGACCGTAGATGAACTGTACGAGATATTGAAGACACGTCAGGAGATATTCATCATCGAGCAGGATTGTCCCTACAACGATATTGATGACCTTGACCGGGACGCCGTTCATGTATTCATAAGAGACGGCAAAGGCAGGGTCACGGCCTGCTTACGCGTATTCATGAGAGATAAGGATCAGGGCATAGCCCAGATCGGCAGGGTGGTCACCTTAGAGCACGGCAAAGGTCAGGGAGGAGCGATACTGAAAGAAGGTGTAAAGGTCGCTTCAGAATACTTCTGCGCGAAAAAGATCTACCTGGAAGCGCAGGAATATGCCATAGGCTACTACAAAAAAGAAGGATTTAAGGTCGTATCCGATCCGTTCCCTGAAGATGGGATCCCGCATGTGAAGATGGAATTGGATCTGAGCATAAAGAAACGTTTTTAGTAAATATGTTATTATACACAGAAAAAAGCAAATTATTTGTATTTTGTGCACAAGTATTTCAACCCGGAATTAAAGATCATTGATTAATATTTTTGTTTTTAGTATATTTTTCTTGAGTTGCTTCTTTCTATTTTTAGAAGTCATAAGAAGTGAGAAAGGAGAGATATATGGGGGAATATGAAGACAAGGTCAAGTATTATGAAAACCTTTATAAACCAAAGAGTTCGACTACAAACAATAGTACTAAGACCAGTAATTCGGTAAAGACAACAACAACAACTACCACTTCCGCTTTTTCATCAGGTAGTGGTTCGTCAAGCAATTATGACGAATATATGGCTGCTATGGATCTGCTACTGGAGGAGTTAAGAAATCTGAAAGCGGCTACAAAGGGAAGCAAATATTGTTATGACAATAACATATCTTCTCTCAGATCATCCGTAAGCACTTTTGATACCTATTCACCGATAATGAGAGCTTTGGCATCTTGGATAACGAGTGAAATAGCAACGTTTGATTGTGACTCGGATTATGACGAAGTAATAAACGATATTCAACATGCCATAGATTTTTATTCATAAATTATTTGATGTGAGGTTAAAGGTTAATGCAGTATATTTCAAAGATCGATGAAAATGAGTTGAATGAGGTGGCATCTTCGATTCCCCGAAGAAGTGCCGAATATGATCAGGCATTTAAGGATTATTACGATGACTTAAATCTGATCGTTAATGATGGTTTTAATCCTGATGATACAAGTAATACTAAGGCATCTATTGTGGCTCTGATGCAAAAGCAGTCACAGATAAAATCCTATTTGGACGGTGTCGATGAGATGCTGGTACATCTTTTTAACATTATAGATACGGGAATAATTCAAGAAGAAGACAGAATAGCTTCTGAAATATAGGAGGAGTATATGGGAGTCAGTTTATCAAATGATTTTTCATCTTTAATCGACAATTTTGATTATACAAGGAACTCATTGAAAATTTCCAGCAATCTGCTAAGATGCGATAATTCCTCCGGGGCTACTTTTACGAATATCAATGCTGCTTTGAGTAGTTATAACAAGATCAAGAGTGAGTGCATCAATCTGTTCGATGCAACCAGTTTCTATTTGAACAAAGCAAGAACGAATATAGAAGAGTGTGAATCAGACAATTCAATAGATTGATATGAGGATAATATATGAGATATTACGATTCTGATTATTCTGATGGGCTTAAGAAGACCCTTAGAGATACCAAAAACGCATTAGATGATTCATATTTGGCTGCAATAAATGCGACATCCGTCACATGTACAGATGTTACTTATTACAGAGAAGATGCGGTTTCCGTTGCGAATGATGCTTCTGCCAAAGTCAATTCGATTGTTGAAAAGATCAATGATGTTAATGTCAAATTGACAAATTTTTACGACCGCTCATTTGAAGTAGGAGAAAATGTATATCAGATGGCGTCATCCGTCAACAGTATTCTTCAAAAAATAAACAACGCGATGATTGATCTTTCTAATTTGTTAAAAGGAGTAGGGAAATATAATGGTGTGCTGGTTACACCGGATTCTATCATTCAGGCCACAAGTCCGTTAGCTGACATTGGTGAAGATGTAGATGATTATTACAGATCCTACTTTTTGGATGATGACGGAAATTTCAATGATGAGGCAATGGAAGATTATTGCGAATATATAAACAATTGCGCTGATCCTGAAAATGATTTTTTTGCAGTTAATGCTACTATTGCTCTGGTGGATATCTACAGAGAGAAATTGGACAACTGTAAAAATATAGATGAATATGCTAAATTGCAGAATTACCTTCTCAGCTATTTTTATGAGCAAAACACGGATGAGGATTTTACTGCTTCATGGTGGTATGCAAATAATGATGGTGTTAACGGGGATTATCTGGATGATGGTACTTTTGTAGAGGTCTGTTACTATACCTATGAATTCAGTGATGCCGGTTCATACTTTGTGGATGTTTTCAATGCGAAATTACCGCACTATATAACTTATGATTACGAGAAGGATCATCCATACATCGTAGATTTCGGCTACAGTATGGCTTTAATAGAATCGCAGATGAGCATGGTGTCTGTGCCTATCACTGCAAATTCTGATTATATGGAATATAGAAGAAATCATTTTGTTGGCGAAGTCGATCCTGATATAGAAGAGGGGGTAGATGGAATGCCTATCTGTTTTGACAGATATAACGTAGATTATCCTTTTCCGGGATTTATCTATTCTGAGGATACTACTGAATGGGGAGCTCCATATATCCGAATGGAAATGGACAGCAGCATAGTCGATACAGAACGTGGATTAAGGGTTGTTGTTGCAAGTGAAGATATTGAAAACTATTATGAATTGGATG
>JAILNZ010000173.1 GCA_024691135.1 Clostridiales bacterium | reverse complement strand
GTTATCGGGGATATTCTTCATTGATTCCCGAAGTTCATGTGAAGATACCTTTGATGAACTGGAACAGGCTTCGTTGTCGATATATTCCAATCCTTTGGACAGACGGGAAACTCCGACTATGTTTATCGATATTATTTCGGGAGGAATGTATCTCAAGAGTTATCTTAAGATACTGATGGTATTTCTGTTTATCTTCGCTTATATCAGTGTCCTTATCCAGTCTATGCGAAAACAGACTGTGAAAGTGTCTGTTATGAACATTTTCGGGATCGGATTCGGTAAGATTTTCAGGAAAGTTACCGTTCCTTTGATCATCGCTTCGATAGCCGGATTAATGTCGGGCTTTCTGATCGATCTTGTTATTATTCTGTCTAAGTCTTTCTCTCTCCCTCTTGATATGATGTACGGGTATATGACCGTCTTTTTCCTTTTGGGATTATTTTTGATATTCGTTTTGATGCTCGTTATGGCAATAGCGATAAAGCGGGTCGATACAAGAGAGGTGATCCGAAGGATATGAGCTTTATCGTGAAAAACCTGTTCAGATCGGCAACGGTTCACTGGAAGACTAATCTGGTGATCCTGTTTGACCTGTTTTTGTCCATGGCGGTCATATTCATACTCCTGCAGAATTACTATTTTCTGAAAGAGAAGCACGATGAATTCTATGAGACCGATAGAGTTGCCACGGTTTATTCCGTATACATGAAGATAGATGATTATCAGGTGATAAAGACGGATACGATCAATGAATCCTCCATGTTTCATAACGGTCTTGATATGTATAATGAGATAAACAGTACCTCTCTCAAGATATTTAATTACGCGGGTTCCAGTCTGTTACTGGACAATTTTGATGATTCGTCCAAGATACTTTTCGAAAAGTATAAGACAGTGGAAAACGATATCAGTTATGTGGATACATGCGGGTTTACTGAGTATGCCATGAGTTCTTTGGGATTAAAGACTGATATCGGAAGAGAGTTTACCGAAGAGGAATACGAGAATTTTGCCTTTCTTGAAAAGATGCCTGTTATTCTCGGGGCCGAATTGAAACAGGTCTTTGATATCGGCGATGAATTTGAATATACATTGGACGGCATCACGGATAAAGCTGTAGTGATAGGTTTTCTCGAATCAGGCTCGGATATCTATCTTACTGATTACCGGACCGGACTGGACAGGGCTATCATCTTTCCGACTACTCAACTCTTTCCGAGACAGAACAGATACAGAAATGAGGGTTTTCTGGACAGGAGCAAGATAAGTCATCTTAATGACTGTTTTATATATTCACCGGATAATGATGTTGATGTGCAAAGTGCTGTCAACAGATATACAGCAAAGTATGCATTCCCGGGCCTTGAGGTCAGTCCTCTTAACGGTACAGGATATTCGGAATCGAAGAATATATCCGAGAAAAATATGATCCTTATCGGGATACTGGCTCTGATCGTAACTTTGCTGTGCCTGATATCTCTTATCGGCATACTTTATAACCGTGCACTTAAAGACAGGAATGCTAATCTGATATTCATGTGTTACGGTGTTTCTTTATGGAAGATCAATGCCTCACTTATAACGGAGATGGTATTTTGGCTTTTTATCTCCGTGTGCCCTGTTATAGCACTGTCTGTGAAAGAATACGGAAAGATGATGATCCCTCTGTGGCAGCTCTTTCTATTCGGCATTTTAGTGATCGGCGTGTCGCTTGTTCCGACACTTGTCGTTAACGGCAGGAGTAATCTGGATCAGCTTATAAGAGACAAGATAGAATAGGAGTTATTATGATCGAATTAAAAAACATCTGTAAGTCTTTCGGCAATAAGGACAACAGGATAACGGTACTCGATGATCTTAGCATCTGCATAGATAAGGGAGAGATGATAGCTGTAATGGGTAAGAGCGGTTCAGGCAAGACTACGCTCCTCAACATATTGGCCGGAATAGACTTCCCGGACAGCGGAGAATATGTGTTTGACGGCGAGATCGTTAAACTTAATAATGCTGCTTCAGGGATAAGATTCAGAAGAAACAGGATCGGTGTTATCGTTCAGCATTTTGCACTTATAAATGACCTGACTGTCAGCGAGAATATCGAAGTCGGTCTTTACGAGAGTGACTATACTTCCGGTCAAAAGAGAAAAGCCATTAAGGACACTTTGAAAGATCTCGGGATCGAGGACCTGAAAGATAAATATCCGTCAAAGCTCTCAGGCGGCGAGAAGCAGCGCGTCGCGATCGGAAGAGCGATAGTCGGAAGACCTAAGCTCCTTTTATGCGACGAGCCTACGGGTGCCCTCGACAGCGAGACCGAAAAGGAGATCCTCAAGATATTCAAGAGATTGAATCAGATGGGGGCAACGATAGTGATCGTAACCCACGACAAGGACGTAGCCGATATCTGTAACAGGACCAT
This sequence comes from Clostridiales bacterium, assembly GCA_024691135.1. GTDB lineage: Bacteria > Bacillota > Clostridia > Saccharofermentanales > Saccharofermentanaceae > Saccharofermentans. The sequence continues at coordinate 3,259 of JAILNZ010000173.1, read as the reverse complement.
AGTTCTCGAAAAGCATTGATCCCGGGAGAAGAAAAAGCCGGAAAAAACAATACAAAAAGGCTGTCTAAAGCTGTGTTAAGAGCTTTGAGACAGCCTCCTGTTGTTTATGCCATGATCACTTTGCAACTATATTTGCAAGTCTTCCCTTAACATAGATGAACTTCACGATACTTCTTCCCGCGAGAGCATCATTAAGTCTCGGATCTGACTTGACGATCTCTTCAACGGAAGCCTGATCGGCCTCGGACGGGATGTCGACCTTGAAGGAAACCCTGCCGTTGATCTGAACGGCGATCTCGATAGTATCCTTGACAAGAGCGGATTCATCGAAAGAAGGCCACTCCTGATTGAATATCGAGTATCCGTTACCGATCTTCTCCCACTGCTCTTCGGTAAAGTGAGGAGCATAAGGAGCATAGAGTATGAGAAGCGTCTCCACGGTATGACGGAGGAATCCCTTATTTACGTTGCCGGACTGCTGATACTTGGAGATTGCGTTGATCAGTTCCATCATTCGTGCGATGGAAGTATTGAACTGGAATCTGTCAGTATCATAAGTAACAGCCTTGATCGTGTAGTTAAGTACATAGTTAAGATCCTTGTCATCCTTGGAAAGTGAAGAAGGATCATAGGAATCCTTAATATCCTTGATATCGTCAGCGAGACGCTCCACACGGTTAACGAACTTAACAATGGCCTGAAGACCCGTATCGCTCCATGGGCCGCCCTCCGTATAAGCAAAACCGAATGCGAGATAAGTTCTGAATACATCCGAACCGTACTTGGAGACATACTCATCAGGAGCGACCGTGTTACCTCTGGACTTACTCATCCTGTTGCCGTCAGGTCCGAGGATGATACCCTGGTGAACGAGGCTCTTGAACGGCTCGTCGAAGTTAAGAAGACCCATGTCGCGCATTGCCTTGCAGATAAATCTGGAGTACAGAAGGTGCATTGCGGCATGCTCAGGTCCGCCGACATACTTATCAACAGGACACATCTTATTGATGAGATCCTTGTTGAAGATCTCGCCGGAATTCTTATTGTCAGGATAACGGAGCTCATACCAGGATGAGTCGACGAAGGTATCCATCGTATCAGGATCACGCTTTGCATCAGCGCCGCACTTAGGGCACTTGCAGTTCATGAAGCTGTCGCACTTGGCAAGCGGACTCTCTCCGTCAGGCTTGAACTCAACGTCATAAGGAAGGAGCACTGGAAGATCCTTCTCGGGAACAGGTACGATGCCGCATGAAGGACAGTGGATCATAGGGATCGGTGTACCCCAGTATCTCTGACGGGAGATGAGCCAGTCACGGAGTCTGTAGTTTACTTTTTTGGAACCCATATCCATTGTGGCAAGTTTATTAACGATAGCATCGATAGCCTTGTGCATCTCGATACCGTCGAACTCGCCGGAGTTGACGAGGACACCCTTCTTCTCGCAGTAAGGAAGCTCGTCTTCTGCGCCTTCGGAGGAGGCTACGACACGGATGATATCAAGACCGAACTTCGTAGCGAATTCAAAGTCTCTCTCATCGTGTGCAGGAACTGCCATAACGACGCCTGTACCGTAGCCTGCGATAACGTAATCGGAAGCCCAGATCGGAACCTTCTTGCCGTTCAGAGGATGGATCGCATAACTTCCCGTGAAGACACCGGTCTTTTCACGTGTCGTGGACATACGGTCGATATCGGATGCCTTTGCGGTAAATGCCTTATATTCTTCAACAGCTTCCTTCTGAGCTTCGGTCGTAAGTCTCGTGCAGATCTCCGATTCAGGAGCTACTACGACATAAGTAACACCCATGAACGTATCGGCACGGGTCGTAAATACCGTGAGCTTCAGCGGATCGCCGTTCTCGTCTTTGAGCTGCTCGCCGTCTTTTTCGCAGAAGAAAGAGACTTCGGATCCTTCAGATCTTCCAATCCAGTTTGTCTGGATCTTCTTGGTCTTCTCAGGCCAGTCGAGCTGAGGGAGGCAGTCCAGGAGTTCCTGTGCATACTTTGTGATCGCGAAAAACCATTGGGTCATGTTCTTTCTCTCGATCTCACTGTCGCATCTTTCGCACTTGCCGTCAATGACCTGCTCGTTTGCAAGAACAGTCTGGCACTTAGGGCACCAGTTAACGAGAGCGTTTTTCCTGTATGCGAGTCCCTTCTCGAAGAGCTTGATGAAGAGCCACTGATTCCACTTGTAATAATCGGGCATGCATGTTGCAAGCTCGTAATCCCAGTCAAAAGTGGCGCCCATTTCCTTGAGCTGCTTTTCCATCGTTGCGATATTCTTGAGGGTGGAATCCTGTGGATGGATACCTGTCTTGATAGCATAGTTCTCTGCAGGAAGTCCGAAAGCGTCAAATCCCATCGGATGGAACACATTAAATCCCTGCATTCTCTTGAAACGTGACCATGAATCGGTCAGTGAGTAGTTATACCAGTGTCCAAGGTGAAGATTGGCTCCTGAAGGATATGAGAACATCTCAAGGCAATATAGCTTATCGCCCTTCTTGTTCGGATCGAACTTGTAAAGTCCCGTCTCTTCCCACTTTTTCTGCCACTTACGGTCAATCTCAACTGAATATGACATTCTGTTCACCTCGTCTCAAAATAATAAACTAGAACATTATAACACCAGTTTTCCCTCAATGAAAATAAATTGTTATGTTTAAAATATAAAAGTGAAATAAAAGCTCCGGTATCTTTGTTTGATTTTCTGTGTCACTAATGTATAATCAAAATGTTTAATTTCGCATAATGCTCTGCTTGTCGGAGTTTTCTATATATGTTGAGGTGAGATAAATGGGTCTTGGAATGGAAATTGGTATCGATCTTGGTACCAGTAGTGTATTGATATATGTCCGCGGTAAGGGCGTTGTACTTAAGGAACCTTCGGTAGTAGCCGTTAATACAAAGACAGGTAAGGTCCTGGCAGTAGGTGAGAGCGCGAGCCTCATGCTCGGAAGGACTCCCGGTGTCGTAGAGGCGATAAGACCTCTCCGCGAAGGAGTAATCTCCGATTTCAGAGCGACGGAAGTCATGCTCAAGGCTTTTATCGGACGTGTCTGCAGCGGTTTCAGAGCTACATATTTTAAGCCGACCATCGTTGTCTGTGTTCCTTCGGTAATCACGCCGGTAGAACAGCAGGCAGTCGAGAATGCCTGCCGTCACGCAGGTGCCAAGGACGTTTTCCTTATCCGTGAGCCTATAGCTGCCGCTATCGGAGCAGGTATCGATATCACAAAGGCCTGCGGTTCCA
>JAILNZ010000167.1 GCA_024691135.1 Clostridiales bacterium | reverse complement strand
AATGTCCATCCGGGCGAAGCCTACGGCAAGATGATCAATTCCCAGCTTGTCGCAATGGAGATAGCAACGCGTCTTCCGAAGGATCAAAGACCCGATAATACCCGCGACAGGGAGGGATTCTTCCACCTCTGTTCTATCGAAGGCGACGTCTCGAAAACGGTCATGAGATACATAATCCGCGATCATGACAGGACGAAGTTCGAAGAGAAGAAAGCCCTCATATCCGAGGTCTGCAGGGAAGTAGAGGAAGCATACAAAGGCGTTGAGATAAAGGCCGATATCAAGGATACATATTACAACATGAGAGATATCATGGAGCCTGATAATATGTTTATCGTGGAAAAGGTCATAAGAGCTATGGAAGACCTCGGCATAACGCCCGTCATAGAGCCCGTCAGGGGAGGGACCGACGGCGCGATGCTGTCATATCGGGGACTTCCGTGTCCGAATATCTGTGCGGGCGGCCATAATTTCCACGGAGTATATGAATATGTCTGTGTCGAGTCGATGGACAAGATAGCGGATCTTCTTATAACTGTTGTGGAAAAAGGGTAAGATAGACGCCTCTAAACTGCCATATAAGGCAGTCTTAAGTTCCTCTTAAAACTTATAATGGAACAGGATAAGGGAGTAGTTTGCATACGGATCACCGTATGTAGCATATGCCGTCATCCCGGGTAATGTCCCCGGTATATGTTGTCTGAAACGAGACTTTTCTGCATTTTTGTGCAGCAAAGATCCCGTTTTTTGTTGCCGCGAAAAGGAGGTGGCAATCCGACAACAAATAAAAAAACTTCATGGAATAATCTTGTGCAACATGTAACAGATGAACGTTTGCACATATGAATATGCAGTCATATAATAAATATGAACAGATATTCATATGAACGCAAGTTCATAATGAAAGGGGACAAATCAATGGTTAAAGAAACATTTCTTACGGTTAGTAATGTGTGGAAGTCTTTCGGACACGGCGAGAGCAGGCAGGAAGTATTACAGGGGATGGATTTCACGGTAAAGAAGGGTGAGTTCTGCGTTATCCTGGGTCCTTCGGGATCGGGCAAGTCAACGCTCCTCAATATCATCGGCGGGATAGACAGTGCCGATGACGGATATATCTCGATAGCGGGAGACAAGCTCCGCGACATGGACGATAAGGCTCTCACGATGTACAGAAGAAAGCATCTGGGATATGTCTTTCAGCTCTATAATCTGATACCTAACCTGAACGTTAAGGAGAACATCGAAGTCGGAGCATATCTGTCCGACGATCCGCTCGATATCGATGAGCTCCTTAATACCCTGGGATTATGGGACCACAGATATAAGCTTCCGAATCAGCTTTCAGGTGGCCAGCAGCAGAGAACGTCGATCGGAAGAGCGATCGTTAAAAATCCCGATATACTCCTGTGTGACGAGCCGACGGGCGCTCTTGACTATAACACATCCAAGGAGATCCTAAAGCTCATCGAGGACGTCAATAAAAAGTACGGAAATACGGTGATCATGGTTACACATAACGCGGCCATAAGGGATATGGCGGATCATACCATTAAGCTCCGTGACGGAAAGGTCAGACAGAATATCATCAACGAGAACAAGATCAGCGCGACGGAACTTGATTGGTAAGAGGTGGTCAGCATGAAGGGAAAGAAGATAAGAAATCCGCTCATTAAAAGGCTGCCGCGCGAGTTCATCGGCGAATGGAAAAAATACCTTGTCGTGTCGGTCTTCCTGATAGCGATAATCGGTGCGGTATCGGGCATGTTCGTGGCAAACGGGTCGATGCTCGCTGAAGCCGATGAAGGAATAGAAAAATATAAAAGAGAGGACGGCTGCTTTGTCCTTGAAAACCCTGCATCGGAAGAGCTGATAAAGGGGATCGAGAGCGGAAAAGAGGCCGACCTTCTGGCCTTTTTCGAGAAGAAGGGAGAAGAGGAGCTTAATGAGAAGCTCTCTCCTGATATGGGTGCCCTCTATGATAAGGCATTAGAAGAGGTAAAGAGCAAGGTCGAAGAGGAATATAAGAAGGCGGAAGAGAGGTACGGACTTGATGAGTTTGAACCTGTATACGGAACAAGGGTATATGAGAACTTCTATATCGATCTGACCGAGGATACCGACCGCAAGGTAAGGGTCTATAAGGTTCAGGATAACGTCAATACCGCGAGCATATTTGAGGGGAAACTTCCTGGAAGTGATGACGAGATCGCGATCGACAGGATGCATGCCGAAAACGTGGGATTGAAGATCGGCGATACCGTAAAAGTAGCAGGGAAGGATCTGAAGATAACTGCTCTCATCGCGCTTCCGAACTACTCCGGACTTTATGAGAATAATTCTGATACTATCTTTGACGCGATCGGTTTTGATGTCGCGCTGGTAACGCCCGGTCTTTTTGACGAACTGTCGGAAAAAGGCGACGTCAGGTATAACTATGCCTGGTTTTACGCTGCAAGACCTGCTGACGACAAGGAAGCGACAGAACTGTCGGAGAACTATCTCAAGGTCATCATGACCCAGGCGGCAAAAGATGATAACGAGATGGTCGATTACCTTCCGGCTTACCTTAATCAGGCTATAACATTTGCGGTAAATGACTTCAGCAAGGACCTGGGAATGACAACGGTATTCATGTACATCTTCATGGCCGTCATCGCATTTGTCTTTGCCGTAACGATAAGCAGTACTATCGCATCTGAGTCCAAGGTCATCGGAACTTTACGTGCATCAGGATACACCAGGGGAGAACTTATAAGGCATTATCTTCTCATTCCCATGACCGTGACACTGATATCGGCGCTGATCGCGAATATCCTCGGTTATACAGTCTTTAAGGACGCAGTAGCTTCGATGTACTATAATTCCTACAGCCTGCCGAGATTTGAGGTCAGGTGGAATCTCAAGGCACTATACATGACTACGCTCATCCCTCTTGCGATAGTCCTTTTCGTGAACCTCTTTGTGATCATATATAAGCTCAGGTTCACGCCTCTCGAGTTCCTCAGAAATGACCTGAAAAAATACAGAAGGAAGAACGCGATGCGCCTTCCGAGGTGGTCTTTTCTTAACAGGTTCAGACTGAGGATAATCCTTCAGAACATACCGAATTATCTTGTCATCGCTCTGGGCGTCATCTTCATCATGTTCCTCATGGCATTTGCCGTCGGAGCTCCCGATACGCTGAACAAGATAAAGGGAAATGCTCCCGATATGATCATCTGCGATTATCAGACTGTCTTAAAGTCAACGACTGATGAGGACGGTAATGAGATAAAGACTTCGGTCCCTTCCGAAAAGTTCGCTCTCGAATCTCTGAGGATCTACAATCCGTATGTCAATGAGGATGTCTCCATTTACGGGATATCAGAGGATTCCGCCTATGTCGACATGCCTGAGCTTAAAAAAGGTGAGGTCATGATAACTTCACAGCTCAAGGAGAAATACGATATCGGAGACGGTGAAGAGTTTGAGCTCGACGCGAAATTCGAGAATACCAGATATAAGTTTAAGGCAGCCGAGACGGTAGATAAGTACGCGACCATGGCGGTGTTTATGCCGATCGAAGACTTTAATGAAGTTTTCGAAAATGATGAGGATTATTTCTCGGGATATTTCTCTTCCGGAAAGATCACGGATATCGACGACAGACATATTGCAAAAGTCCTTACGATAGAAGATATCATGGGTCTCGTCGGACAGTTCGATCATTCCATGGGAAATGCGATGCAGTATTTCCAGATCGTCTGCGTTATCCTTGCGGCCGTTCTTACATACCTTCTGACCAAGGTAATAATCGACAAGAGCAGGACATCGATCTCCATGGTCAAGATCCTTGGATATAAGACTTCCGAGATAGCGTCGCTATATATATTCGGAACGACCGTCATCTTTGTGCTGATCGAGATCGCGGGAACGCTCTTCGGTATCGGCCTCATGAATATTGCATGGGGAGCGATCCTCCGGATGATGACAGGATGGTTCGATTTCTACATAAGCAGCCTGTCGATGATAAAGATGATAATATACGTTTTCCTGGGCTATCTGATCGTTGTGATATTCGATTTCCTGAGGATAAGGAAAGTCCCGATGGACGAGGCTTTGAAAAATGTCGAGTGAACATCTTTTCCGCAAATGAAATGTAACAGTTTGGTCAAGAATTATTGACTCCCGCGGGTTATAATCAACTCAAGAGAAGGTGATGATATGGCACAGATCAAAAGGATCAAATGCGGAACAGTAAATTGCTACATCATATCGGAGGGCAGGAATGCGATCCTTATCGATACCTGTCGAAAAGAAGATCAGGAACGTGTCAGGCTCGAATGCAGTGACTACACTCTGAGGCTTATAGTTCTGACTCATGCGCATACCGACCATGCCTATAACGCCGCGGCATTATCAAGACAGTTCGAATGCCCCGTGGCGATGAACGGCAAGGATTCGGACGTTCTCTATAACTACATGGCTCAGCCGCTTCATGCGGATACTCTTCAGGGCAAGGCACTGTATAAAGCCTCGATCAAGGTTCTGGCCAATGAAAAGGTGCCGGATTTTAAGAACAAGGTATTTCTCGAGGAAGGAGACACTCTTGAAAAATACGGGTTTAACGCAAAAGTGATCGCTCTTCCCGGACATACTTACGGTTCCATCGGGATCGATCTCGAAGAAAGGGACCTTATTGTCGGCGACGCGCTCATGAATTTCGTGAAGCCTTCCGAATCCCTGATCTGGCACGACAGGGACATGATGAGAGCTTCTGTCGAGAAGATCAAGTCAATAGGGGAAAGAACGATCTGGTTCGGGCACGGAAATCCGGTCGACGGCAGCAAGATAATGAAGCTGTGAAAAGGCCGTTATATCAAGAGATGTAACATTGTTACACGATATTTTCTTACGAAAGGAGCATCAATATGCCGTTTATCGACGTCAAGATCACAAGGAAACTTAATCCGGAGAACAAGGAAAAGATCAAAGAGGGATTGGGCTCGATGATCACTTTACTGGGAAAGAGCGAGACATATCTCATGGTAGGCATCGATGACGGTTATGATCTCTGGCTCGGAGGCAAGAAACTTGAGGACGGGGCTTATATATCGGTAAGCCTGTTCGGCAATTCCTCAAGTGAATCTTATGACAGGATGACGGGTGCGATATGCGCTTTCCTGGAAGAGGAATACGGTCTTAAGGGGTCATCGGTCTATGTTACCTATCATCCGGTAAAGGATTGGGGCTGGAACGGCTCAAATTTTTAAAAAAGTTTCTTTAAAATCAAAAAAATAAAATTGAAGTGAAGTCCCGTTAGGGTTATCCTAAAATCAGGTGTAAAAAGCCAAATAGTTTTAGGAGGAGGAAATCGAAGATGGGATTTTTTGACAAAGCGTTCCGTCTCAAAGAGAACGGAACGACTGTAAGAACAGAGATAGTCGCAGGCCTTACCACATTCATGACAATGGCCTACATTATCGCTTTAAACCCTAATCTTTTGACCGGTTTCGGTGAATTCGGACAAGATCTTTGGAACGGAGTATTCCTTGCAACATGTATCGCTTCTGCGATCGGTACGCTCTGCATGGGACTTCTTGCCAACAAGCCGTTCGTTATGGCACCGGGAATGGGACTTAACTCATTCTTTGCAATAGTTGTAGCCAATATTGCAACCATAGTCGGATGCTCATATCTTGATGCGTTCAGATCCGGTCTGGTCATCATCTTTGTTGAGGGTGTCATATTCCTGATACTTTCAATCTTTAATATCCGCGATAAGATCGTTAACGCGATCCCTATGGGTGTCAGACTCGGCATAGGACCTGCCATCGGTATCATGCTCATGAATATCGGCTTCGGTTCAAATGTCGGCATCTATGTTTCTGACAATCCGAACCCGTTCTACGCGATGCGTGACTTCTTCGGATCACTTACCGCCAAGTTTGCAAAAGACACGATGGGTGACGAAGGCTATAAGGCAATGGTGCTTGCCGTCGTTACGATGTTCATTGGTCTGTTTGTCATCATTGCCCTTGATCACTTCAAGGTCAAAGGAGCGGTTCTCTACGGCATGCTCGCAGCTTCAGTCGTTTACTGGGCAGGCGAAGCGGTCGTTCTCGGTATCAATCCGTTTGCAAGCCTTAAGGATGCATCATTTGTTCCTCCTTTCAAGGATATGGCGACCACGACTCTCTTCAAGCTCGATTTCAAGGGCTTTATCGAGATCGGCTGGTTTACCATCATCACACTCGTAATCACATTCTGTATCATCGATATGTTCGATACGATCGGAACACTCGTCGGAACTGCTTCCAGAGCCAACATGCTCGACGACAAGGGCAATATGCCTAAGATGAAGCAGGCATTGATCTCTGACGCCGTCGGTACACTCGCAGGTTCCGTAACAGGTACATCTACTGTCACGACATTCGTTGAATCCGCTTCAGGCGTTGAGGCAGGCGGACGTACGGGTCTTACGGCTATCGTATCGGCCATCATCTTCCTCCTGTGCATGTTTATCGCACCTGTCGCTGCGATCATTCCTGCAGCTGCAACATCATCTGCCCTCATCTATGTCGGTATCCTGATGCTCAGCAATCTGAAGAAGATCGATTTCGACGATATCTCGCAGCTGGCACCTGTTGCCATCATGCTCCTCGCGATGCCTATCTCAGGTTCCATCGGACACGGCATAGGTCTTGCACTCATTACCTACACATTGATCAAGCTCTGCACGGGCAAGGCAAAGGATGTTTCCATTCTGACTTACGTTCTGTCGGTAATCTTCATCCTCAAGTTCTTCATACCGCTCTAAGCATCTGGTCAATTAAATAAGACCATATGAACTACCGGGACTGCCCCGGTAGTTCTTTTTTGTTCAGATCCTGCCGATCTCCCGCCGCATGAAATTTTTTTCGAAAAAAGTGAAACCCCGGAATCTTGTTGTTGATATTAGTAGTGAAGACCTTAAAAAAGGAGGTAACAACAAGAGCTTTCGGGTACGGTAAGGAGTACAGATAAGGGGATAGTAAGTTTGTAAGGAGACCCGGAAGATACATATATAGGATCAACAGCCGTCGCCGTGTTTGTGTAGTTTATTAAGGGAATACGGAATAAGGAACAAGGAACAAGGGAATATACAAAGACGATGAATGTGCCTGTACATGGTAAGGAAGGATAGATGCGAACCGGTAGACGCGGCACGGCATTTTGTTGATCGTAAAGGGATAATCAGACAGCTTTCGTGCAATGAGTTTTTCCCAATAAAAATGAGATACCGGTCGCCTTGACCGGTATTTCTAATTTTGACAAAATTACGACACAAATTGAACATTTTTGTTCTATTGTGAAGAAAATGTGAAACGATTTTGTCGAGTTTTCACACTTTGGGTTTACACAGTTTTATCGTTGTGATATTTTACAAACAATATTTCATATGAGGAGTAATGTGCCCCTATGCAACTGTCAGATGCCCAAAAAAGTATAATCAAAAAGGGACTTGTTTCCCTTTTGTCAGGTGTGCTGATCATAGGTTCAGTCTATGGTCTCAGCAGTTCAGGAAACAAAGCCGAAGCGGCTTCAAGAGATCCGGTCGAGATCAAGCTGGTCAATAATAAGATCACGAAGGTCAAGACAGATGAAGTCTCCAGAGATTATGTTCTTCCTTCGGACAGCGGAAATACCGTCCGTCTTCATACTTTCACATCCGATTCGGATTCGATCTGTGATGAGTGCGGACTCATAAGATTCATAGATATCTATGATCTTGATACTCCGGTCACGGGTACGGAACTCGACAAGACGGTTGAATATGATGCGTCAAAGGGAACGACGTGTACGATCACGTGGTCTCCTTATTCCAATGACGGCAAGGCAAAGGCAAATACTGCATATACTGCGACCATCAGCATCTCTCCGAAGAAGGGTTATACTTTTGCGGATAATATCGAGGTCAAGTATGAAGGTGTTGCGGCAACATATTCTCTTAAGAGCGGATCGATAGTCATGACGAAGTCATTCGGAAAGACAGGTCCTGATCCTGTTGTTACGAGTGATACATGGGAGATCGATTCCAGCGGATATATCACGAAGTATAACGGCAAAGACAAGAACGTTACGATCCCGAGCACTGTTAACAACAAGACAGTCAAGGGTATAGGCATCAAGGCATTTGCAAATAACACGACCATCCAGTCCGTTGTCATTCCTGATACGGTCGAGGTGATCGGAGAAAAAGCATTTGTATATTGTACAAACCTCAAGACAGTAACATTCGGTAAAAATGTCAAGACGATCGATAAGTATGCTTTCTCGAGCACGGGACTTGAGAGTGTAACACTTCCTGATTCCCTTAAGACGATCGCATACGGTGCATTCTGGGAATGCGGAAATCTCACTTCGGTCTATTTCCCTTCGGGCATCGAGACAATATCCGGAAGAGCTTTTATGGATTGCAACCTGGATTATGTCTGTGTTGATACCTCAAAGTTCAGCGGAGCTTTTGATTCGAATGTTCCTCTTCATAAATTTGATAATGCGGATGATCATATCTGTAATAACTGCAAGTGCATCAACATGGTAGATATCAGCGGTATCGATGCGCCTAAGGCAGGCGAAGATCTCGATATCTCCGTGGATTATAACGATAAGGACTGTATCAGCCTTAATGTTTCCTGGGATCCTCTCGATTCCAAGGCTAAGGAGGGTACAAAATATACGATAACAATGGTATTTACGCCGAAGTCAGGTTACAGCTTCGACGGAAATACGAAGGCGGCCATTGACGGCCAGGCCTATGAGAGCGTGCTCGGTGCCGATGGGAAGTTAACAGTCAAAAAGAAATATCCTTCTACTCCTTCCACAACGACTGACCCAACGAGCTCCGTCACGCCTTCAACGCCTTCTCCTTCGGGTTCCGGATCGACGACTAATCCGTCTTCGGGTTCAACTTCAGATCCTTCAGGCTCAACAGCAAAAGAAGCTTCATTTGAAGATTTCATCGAGAGACTTTACGTAGTAGCTCTCGGAAGACCTTCCGAGAAAGAAGGTAAGGAATTCTGGATGGATATGGTCAAGAACCACGGCTTCACGGGTGCCGACTGTGCAAGGGCATTCCTTATGAGCGACGAGTTCAGAGGATTGAAGCGTACGGACGAGGAATTCCTCAGTGTACTGTACTTCACGTTCTTTGACCGTGATCCTAAGGATGATAAGGCCGGACATGATTTCTGGCTCGACAGCATCAAGAAGGCCGGCAGGGATAATGCGATCGAAGGATTCATCAACTCACCTGAGTGGTGTGATCTCTGCGCATTCTATAACGTCAAGTCGGGTGCGCCGACGGCAAAGGCTACAGTTGCATCTTCCAATGCCACACTCTTTGCTACAAGGCTCTATACCGAGTGTCTCGGAAGAGATCCGGAAGATGAAGGACTCAAGTTCTGGGCTCTGTCTCTTACAAATCTTGAAGTAAGCGGATACGATGCTGCAAAACTGTTCTTCACATCCCCTGAGTTCGTAGGATTCAATACTACGTATGATGAGTTCATAGCAAGGCTCTATCTCACATTCATGGGACGTGAGAAGGATACCGACGGTATGAATTACTGGAAGAGCAGACTCAAGGGCGGTTCTTCGAGAGATCAGATAATCAAGGAGTTTGCAATGTCACCGGAATTTACGGATATCTGTAATACATACGGAATAGAAAGAGGTGACATCTGATTTGGAGCACTCCAAGGCGTTCAGTTTCTCGAGATCTATAAGATTCCTGTCCCTGATATTGATCATCAGCGTCATCCTATGCGTAGTAGTTGAGCAGAAGGGTCTTAATGCGGCGACACATCTTGATGCCACGATCAAGCATACGATATCTCTTCAGAGCAATATCGGTGTTCTCTACAGCGTCAAGATCAATTCGAATGACACATATACGGATCTTCGACTTCATCTTGAAAGACAGGTATTTTCCGGGTCTTCATCAAGTTCAACATGGGAAGAGATCGATCTTACCGATTACACCTATGAAGGCGGCTACTATGTCTTCTCATATAGCGGTCTTTCCGCAACGGAGATGACTAACGGCATTAAGGCAACCCTTTACGCGAAAAAGGGAAATGCCACATACTTCAGTGATAAGGATCAGTTCTCTGTAAGGTCCTATGCCGCGGAAATGCTCTCCGAGTATCAGAACAGCGGTTCGGCAGACGATAAGAAGTTATGCACGTTCCTGGTCGATCTCCTTAATTACGGCGCTGAGGCTCAGAAGCTCTATCAGATCAATACTTCCGATCTCGCGAACAAGAACCTTACGTCAGCGCAGAAGAAAAAGGCTTCGGTACTTCCGACTTCTTTTACCTCCTGCTATAAATATACGGCGATCAATAATCCTTCGGCTTCGATAAACGGCTTTACTCTCGAAAACAATAATACGGTTGATCTTGTACCGCTCATCAAGTTTTCGGGCACTCCTTCGTCGAATACGAGCCTTGAAGTAAAATACAAAGGCGTTGACGGTCTGGATAAAAAGACCACGGTCAACAGCTTTACATATGACAGCAATTACGGATGCTATAAGGCATGCATAGATTCGATCAGCCTTGCCGATTATTCGGCCCCTCTTACCATCGTGATCAAGAAGGGCAATACGGCAATAAGCGGAACATATACATACAGCGTCGAGAGCTGCATGAAGGATCTTTCCGCATACGGAATGACGGATCTCAATAATCTTCTGAAGTACTGTCTTGCCTGCAGCAAGTCGGCTAAGGCAATGTATGAGAAAGGCTCGGTAGTAACTCCTACCGTAACTCCTTCGATAACGCCTCCGCCGTCACCTTCGGTCATCCCTACGATCGCGGAAGGTATTGCCGCATATAAGAACAGCAAGTATACGGTAAATATGCCGAAGGCGACCATCATAATCCCTTCCAAGGCTTCCGATCAGGAAAAGTATGCTGCTGAGCTTCTGAAGAAATACATCAAAGATGAAGACGGCTATACTCCGGAAGTCAAGACGGATTCCGTTTCCAAGGGAAGTCTCGGATTTGAGATCTCCGTCGGAAATACGAACCGTTCTCACGGAAAGGCCAAGTATACGAGCGACGGATCATATAAGATCTATTCTTACGACAGCGGTATCTCCATCCTCGGTGTAGGTAAGCGCGGAACAATTGACGGTACGATCAAGTTCCTGTCTGTCTGCGGAGGATATTACTGGCTCTCGTTTGAAGACGGATACAGGACCAATCAGGATCACTTCAAGTATTCGACATCGATCGATTATGATTATGAGAGAGCATTCGCCTTTACGGATATAGACATTATGTTCGGTATAGGTTATGAAGGCGATAACAGGATGTTCTGGCTTGCCAACGGCATCAACGGTTTCTACGCCAACCTTTCCCAGTCTGATATGCCTTACTATGAGACTTCATATCTGAGCATAGCCGGAAACTACGGCGATCTTCAGGCAGGTCAGGCCCACACACTCCTTTCCGAATATGTTACGGAGGCTAAATACTTCGAATCTCATCCTGAGTATTTCAGTCTGATCAAGGGAGAAAGAAAACCGGTGCAGCTCTGTCTTACTAATGAAAATGTCTATACCCTGATCAAGAATCATGCATTCGAGATCCTTAGAAGCGGCGTTTATGATCCTAATGCTCCGAGACAGATACTGAGCATTACTCAGGCAGATAATGAGTATTACTGCCAGTGCAGCAATTGCTTCAAGGCCCGTATGGATCATCAGAAGGGACCTTATAATGAGAGATCGGGACTTTGCGATGCCGCGTTGTATCTTGATATCTGCAACAGGCTGTCCAAGGACATCAAAGCTGCAGGTTATACAAACGTATATATCGATATGTTTGCATATACCTGGACCATTGAACCTCCGGTAGTACCTCACAGTGAAAAATATAATGACTGGGACTGGATGGAAATCGATGATCATGTAATAGTCCGTTATGCCGCTATCTCAAGATGCTACTCCCATGACTGTGATGACACATCATGTGAGCGCAATAACGAGATGATCAATCACCTTAACGGATGGGCTCAGCTCTGTAATAAAGGCAATGCCCAGCTCTGGATCTGGGACTATAACATCAATTACAGGAGCACTTCTGCGCCTTATCTCAATATCTATGCTCTGGCACATGATATCAAGTATTACCGTGATATAGGCGTATCAGGAGTCTATCTCCAGAGTAATGATGCGCATAACAAGACTAATACGGAATTCGGTGACCTGAGAAATTACCTGTCTGTCGTCCTTCTCGAAAATCCTGATGCGGACTGGCAGATGGAGATGCAGTTCTTTGCCCATGAATTCTACGGTGACAGTGCGCCTTACATACTTGAGGCCCTGGATATGATGGAGACACAGGCAAAGAGGCACAGCGGTGATGATACCTACTATACGTGGTACTACAGAGACCGTGTCATGACATATAACTGCACGTGCAACCAGGTATTCAATAATGCTTATCCTGCGGAAAAACTCACTCATAACAGGATGCCTGACGATGAGATCGCCGCTTGTGAAGCACTGTGGAATCTGGCTTTGGCCGCGGCGGATAATGATACGCCGACTCACAGGTTCCACACCTACAGGACACATGTCTGCTGGCGCTGGATCAAGTCCACGCTCAAGGTATATGAGTTTAAGGACCCGAGTACTTACGCACAGAAGAACAAGGAATTGTTTGATGATATCTTCGATACGTACGGAAGCAAGATCTTAAGTATCGACAAGCTCGGAAGAGATTCAGAAAAGCCGGCTAATCCTTACTTGAACCACATTCCTGACTATTGGCTCTACAGTGAGGAACTGAGCAATTACTGATTAATGACAACCCCGCAAATCAAGGGGAGATACGGATCATTCCGTATCCCTTCCTCCGTTTGCAACCCAATTGTTTTTTGCCCCGACCCGTCTTCCCATATATGAGGAGGCGGGTCACCCCTTTTTTATCAGTCCCTGTTTCTGTCCGGAACGTTTATAAATGTCATCAGGGAAAAGATGACTATAAGTATACATGCAGGTATCGCGAGATAAAACCCGATCTTTTTTTCGAAAAGGACATGAGGATATAAATTCATCCCGGATCCCGGTATATCGGTAAGTCTTTTGAGGAACGTATCCTGCGTAAAGGCAACCTGGTATGTCATAAGGAGAAGATCCGCTCCTGCGATGAGTCCCATTACAAG
>JAILNZ010000162.1 GCA_024691135.1 Clostridiales bacterium | reverse complement strand
GAAACGCCTTTTTTATGTTTCGAATTGTTTTATCTCTCCCTGTAAAACCACTATGTAATAGCACTTACGGGGATTTCTTATTTCCGTTGCGTAATGATATTTTTTTGTCCCGTGCTCTTTTAATTTCACTTCAATAAACATATAATTATTCTATTGGTCAAAGATAGAAATCTTTATATCTTGGAGGAGCAAATTATGAAGAAAATAGTGGCATTACTGCTGTCTCTTTGCATGCTTTTGGGCCTTTGTGCATGTAAGAACGGAGACGGCGCGGAGACTTCCGATCCCACAGCCGTAGCAGATCCCAATGCTCCGGGCTTCCGTGAGACTGCCGAACTTTTTGACGGAGCTTATGCTCTGGATTACACCTTTGAAGATCCGAACAATTTTCCGTGGTCGGTCTACACAGAATCCGGAGGAAAGGTACAGCTCGTTTGCGAGAACGGTACCATGGTCGCAAAGATCGAAGATCCGGGTCTCGTTAAGCACGCAGTTCAGGTATATCACGACGGTTTCTCGATGTATCAGAATACCGAGTACCAGGTTGACTTTGATATCTGGGGCGATGTAGAGAGAGACTTCGAGTGGCGTATCCAGATCAACGGAGGCGACTATCACGCTTATTATGTTGAGGAAGCCGCTCATATGGGCACAGAGCCTACTCATATCACAGCCGTATTTACTATGTATGATGCAAGTGATCCGGCACCGCGTTTTGCTTTTAACCTCGGTGTTGAAGGCGGCGGACCACATAACGTATATATTGATAACCTTACGATGCAGGTCCTTAACAGTTCCAATGCCGTAGCTATCGAGGGCTTGGAGCCTGCTAATCCGGTAGCGCTCAATCAGGTAGGTTACCGTCCTGATGATCCTAAGTCTGTCTTTATCGATGATCCTAAGGATTCCAAGTTCGACATCATCGACGTTACAACAGGTGAAGTAGTCTACACCGGCGATCTTTCTGAACCTTTCAAGTGCCGTGGTGCCAACAGCAATGTTGCAGAAGGTATCTTTACCGATTTTAATGTTCCGGGTACCTATATTGTCAGGACCGAGAGCAGCGGTGATTCATACGAATTCGTTATTGCCGAGGATGTTTATGATGAAGTACTCCGTGCTGCGATCCTTATGATCTATACACAGCGCTGCGGATGCGAAGTAACTGATGATATCGGCGATGAATACAGCCTCTATGTACATCCTGAATGTCATACAGGTGAGGCACTTATCTACGGTACTGATACGAAGATCGACGTAAGCGGCGGCTGGCATGATGCCGGTGACTATGGCCGTTATGTTGTACCGGGTGCAAAGACTATTGCAGATCTCATAATGACATATGAAGATACTGGTTATGCCGTTGATGACCTCGGTATCCCGGAGAGCGGTAACGGTATTCCGGATATCCTTGACGAGGCACGCTATGAACTTGAATGGATGTTCAAGATGCAGGCAGCGGACGGCGGAGTCTATCATAAAGTCACATGTGCTAACTTCCCTGGAACGGTCATGCCTCAGGAAGAGACTGATCAGCTTCTCGTAATGCCTGTATCGACAACTGCTACGGGAGATTTTGCCGCAGTAATGGCCAAGGCTTCCGTTACATACAGAGAGTTTGATGAGGAGTTTGCCGACAAGTGTCTCGAAGCTTCCAAGAAAGCTTATGCATATATGGAAGCAAATGCCGATGCCGATAAGACAGGATTTAAGAATCCTTCAGATGTTGCAACGGGCGAATACCCTGATGCATCCAATAAGGATGAATTCTTCTGGGCAGCCATAGAACTTTATCTTGCAACTGGCGAGCAGAAGTATCTTGATAAGGCAAAAGAGAAGTATAACAGCAACATGGAACTCGGACTCGGATGGATCGAGATGGGCCTTTACGGTATCCATTCATATCTCCTTTCCGATATGTCTTCAAATGATCCGGCCTTTACTGAGGAACTTAAGACACGTATCCTTGATGAGGTAAGCCTTGATCTTATCGTTGCAAAGCGTGAAGGCTACTACAACAAGATGGCCGTATTCCCTTGGGGAAGCAACCTGACCATCAGTAACAACGGTATCCTTTATTATCTTGCTTATCTACTTACGGATAATACAGAATATAGAGACCTTACATATTATCAGGTCGACTATATCCTCGGAATGAACGTTTGCGGCTACAGCTTCGTGACAGGCTTCGGTGATAATGCAGCCATGTATCCGCACCACAGACCTTCACAGGCTCAGGGCGTAGCAGTTCCGGGTATGGTCGTAGGCGGACCTAACGGCAAGCCTGAAGATCCTTATGCCATGAGCGTTCTTTACGACATGCCTGCAGCACGCTGCTATGTTGATAATGATACGGCTTATTCGATAAACGAAGTCGCTATCTACTGGAACTCTCCTTTTGTATATATCCTTTCCACCAAGGTGGATGTTGAAGATGAAGCAACAGAAGAAGGCGAGCTCGAAGTTTTGGAAGAGGAAGAAATTGCCGTAGAGTATTAAAAAAAATTATCATTACCGGCGGGAATCCGATTTCCCGCCGGTTTTTTTATAAAAAAATACTTTGCACTGATATCAGGACATCAGAGGTCCTGCTCGAAAAATATCACACGTTTGCCCTTTTCTTATTACTAAAAGAAATATAAAATAGAACGAGTATAGATGGAGGTTTCAGTATGGGTGACTTAAAGTACAAAAGAGTGCTCCTTAAGATCTCCGGCGAAGCATTGGCCGGTGAAAAGAAGCAGGGCATCAACGATGAGGTAGTGAGAAGTATAACCGAAAAGATCAAGGCTGTATCGGATCTCGGAGTTGAGGTAGCCGTTGTGGTCGGAGGAGGCAATTTCTGGAGAGGAAGATCATCCGAAGCAATGGACCGTGTTACGGCAGATCATATGGGCATGCTCGCGACCACGATGAATGCACTTGCTCTCTCTGATGCACTTGAACAACACGGCGCAGTTACAAGAGTCATGTCGGCTATTGAGATCCGTCAGATGTGTGAACCTTATATCAGGAAGAGGGCAGTCCGCCACTTGGAGAAGGGCAGGATCGTCATCTTCGCCTGCGGAACGGGCAACCCTTATTTCTCGACAGATACGGCCGGTGCTCTCAGAACTACCGAGATCGGAGCGGATATCTTCCTTAAGGCAACGATGGTAGACGGTGTCTATGATAAAGACCCGAAGATCTATCCGGATGCTAAGAAATATGAGACAGTCAGTCACGACGAGGTGCTTAAGCTTAATCTCAAGGTAATGGATGCGACGGCTGCCGCTCTTTGCAGAGATAATAATACAAAGATCCTCGTATTCTCGATGGAAGACCCTGAGAATATCGTAAGGATCGCCAAGGGCGAGAAGCTCGGTACACTTGTAGAATAAATTATTCAATATACGGAGGTATTTACTATGATTGAGATCACTAAAGCAGATTATGATGCAATCGAGACCAAGATGAACAAGACGATGTCTAATCTCGCAGAGAACTTCAATGCGATCCGTGCAGGAAGAGCAAATCCTCACGTACTCGACAAGATCACTGTTGATTACTACGGTGCACCGTCACCTCTCAATGCCGTTGCGAATATCCAGGTACCTGAAGCAAGAATGATCACTCTTGCACCTTGGGATCCGTCAATGCTCAAGGAGATCGAGAGAGCTATCCAGTCTTCAGATCTGGGTATCAATCCTTCCAACGACGGTAAGATCATAAGACTCGTATTCCCGATCCTTACCGAGGAGAGACGTAAGGAATTAGTTAAGGTCGTTAAGACATACGGCGAGGAAGCCAAGGTTGCTATCCGTAACGTAAGACGTGATGCTATCGATAAGATGCGTGCTGTCAATAAGAAGAAAGAGCTTACCGACGACGATCTTAAGGAATATGAGGAGAAGGTCCAGAAGATCACTGACAAGTTTGTCAAGGATGTTGATAAGGCTTGCGAGACCAAAGAGAAGGAACTTATGGAAATCTGATCTCGACAATTTGGATTATCGGGGCGGGAGGGAACTACCGCCCTTTCTTTTGAAAAAGGGGAAAAAGCTGGATGGCGATACTTGGATTCGGAAAAAAGTCTTCCGAAGGCGATGAACAACTTAAGATACCGGTCTCTCTCGGCGTTATCATGGACGGTAACGGCAGATGGGCCAAAAAGAGGATGCTTCCGAGAAGTGCGGGTCACAGGGCCGGCGCTGAGAATCTTAAGGAGCTTTGCAGAAACTGCGGAAATTACGGAGTCAAGTATCTGACTGTATATGCTTTTTCGACAGAGAACTGGTCAAGACCTGATGATGAAGTAAACACGCTCATGGATCTTTTCGTGGAGTTCTGGGAAAAGTATGACCCGGAACTTGAGCAGGAAGGTATAAGGGTAAGATTTACGGGTGATATCGATGCTCTTCCCGAGAGGATAAAGGAAGTCTGCAGGAAAGGTGAGGAACGTTCCAAAAACAGACAGAAGATGCAGCTTATCGTTGCATTTAACTACGGCGGAAGAAGAGAGATAGTACATAGTTGCAAAAACATCGCCAGGCTCGTAAAAGAAGGTAAGCTCGATATCGATGATATCAACGAAGATACGATATCAGGAAATCTCTATCTTCCGGATGTTCCCGATCCTGATCTTATCATCAGGCCGAGCGGGGAACAAAGGCTTTCCAATTTCCTGTTGTGGGAATCGGCTTATTCGGAACTCTGGGTATCCGATTGCCTGTGGCCTGACTTCGGATTTGAAGAACTTACTGAAGCATTCAGGGCTTATACAAATAGAGACCGAAGGTTCGGGGGACTATCCAAGGAGGAGAAGAAATGAAGCAACGGGTGATAACAGGCCTTTTATTCCTGATCGTTATGCTCGCTTTCTGCGCAGGTTTTTACTTTGTTCCGTTTGTGGCGGTGATCCTGGCGCTGATAGTTGGAAGTGTTTCCACTTATGAGATCATAAAAGCACTTAAAAGCGGCGGATATAAGCCGTCTTATATCCTGATGATCATAGGGGAAGTCATAGGTCTTTTGGTCCTTCTTTCGGGATGGTTCTTTGATCTTGGGATATTTCTTACATCCACATTATTCATGATGATCCTTCTGATGTACTGTCTCGGAATGGCTATATTCCCGCAGATAGCTAAGCCGGAAGCCAAGCTCAAGGATTCCGTTACCTCGGTAGCCGCCATGCTCTATGTCGCTTTCCCGATGTATTGTCTTTGCGCCATGGCGCTCTTTTTCGAGCACGGATGGCTGTATCTCATAGTAGGCCTCTTTGCATCGTGGGTGTCTGATACGTTTGCTTACTTTACGGGTGTCTTATTGGGCAAGCACAAGATCGTGCCCCACATAAGCCCCAAAAAGACATGGGAAGGCTGTATAGGCGGAGCCGTATTCTGCGGATTGTTCATGGCTCTATACTTTGGATTTATCGTCTATATGATCGACGATATCAAGATCGGAAGGATCTTGTTTATGGCCATCATGTTCTTATTCGGCCTTATCATCTCGGCAATGTCTCAGATCGGTGACTGGCTCGCGTCTGCGATCAAGAGATCTGTTGATATTAAAGACTACGGAAAATTCCTTCCGGGTCACGGCGGTATGCTGGACAGATTCGACAGCGTTTTCTTTACGCTTCCGATCGCTCTTTGCATCGCCATCCTGAGTATGTATATTTGACGGTGTTTATATGAAGAAGATATCGATCTTGGGTTCAACAGGTTCTATCGGAACACAGACCTTGGAAGTCGTCAGGAACAGCGGCGGCGAGTTTGAGGTCGAAGGATTGTGTTGCGGAAGTAATACCGATCTGCTCTTTGAGCAGGTGAAGGAATTTAAGCCCGGTGTCATTGGTATATCCGATGAGGAAAAGGCTGATGTTTTTGTTGAAAGACTTAGGGCGGAGCTTCCTGATCTTGATCCTGAGATATATGTTGGAAACTCGGCTCCCTGCGCCGTTGCTACGATCGATGACGTTCAGACTGTAGTCGGAGCGATGGTCGGAGTAAGCGGTCTTAAACCTGTTATCGAGGCGGTCGAATGCGGCAAGGATATAGCGCTAGCGAATAAGGAGACATTGGTCGCAGGCGGAGATGTTGTTATGCCGCTTATAAAGAAAAAGGGCGTTAAGCTTTTGCCTGTCGACAGTGAGCATTCTGCTATCTGGCAGTGCCTGTGGGGACAGCCTGAAGGAAGTCTTGACCGTATCCTTATCACGGCTTCCGGCGGACCGTTCAGGGGATATACCAGAGAAATGCTCAATTCCGTTACTCCGGAAGATGCCCTGGCTCATCCGACGTGGAAGATGGGCGGAAAGGTCACCATCGATTCATCGACGATGATGAATAAGGGACTAGAAGTCATTGAGGCAAGCCACCTCTTTGATATCGGTGTTGATAATATCGACGTTGTTGTTCATCCGCAGAGTGTCATCCATTCGATGATTAGACTGAAGGACGGATCTGTACTCGCGCAGATGGGCAAGCCGAATATGATGATGCCGATCGAGGTCGCTCTTTTCTATCCTGAGAGGGGACCGGGATTTATGGAGAAGTTCGATCCTTTTGCAAAGGGGATGAACGAGCTTTATTTTGAGAAGTGCGATACAAGTGTATTCGGCCTTCTTGAACTGGCTTATCATGCGGGAAGAGTAAAAGGACTTTTGCCTGCAGTCATGAACGGCGCGAATGAAGTTGCCGTCAATGCTTTTTTGAACGGCAGGATAAGATATCCTGATATCGAATCCGTCGTATCGGAAGTTATGAATGAATATGAGAAGACAAATGTCCCTTCTAAGGCGATATCTTTGGATGACGTCCTGAACGCGGACAAAGAAGCAAGGCGACTTGCTATCGAAGCAATGGAACAGAGGATCAATAAATGACGATTTTTATAAGCATCTTGGCAGTAGTTTTAATGCTCGGAATATTTGCCGCAGCGCATGAGCTCGGCCACTTTTTCGTAGCAAGATTATTCAAGGTAAAGGCATACGAAGTATCAGTATTCCTGGGACCTGCGCTTTTCAAATGGCGCAGGAAAGAAGTTGACTATTCCATAAGATGCATACCTGTCGGAGCATATGTAAGATTCAATGATTTTGATAATGAAGGCAATCCGGTGGTAAGTGACGATCCGGCTCTTCTTATCAACCAGCCAAGATGGAAAAGGCTCATCATAGCTCTCGCCGGGCCATTTGTTAACTTTTTGCTCGGCATAATAATCTTCTCGGCTTTTTTCTGTGTAACAGGTTATGAGACACTTAAGCTCGGAGCAACGGAAGAAGGACTTCAGATGTACGGCCTCGATTATGAGATCGGCGATACTGTTGTTGCCGTAGACGGACATAAGGTATTTACGAGTGCGGATTTCGTTCTCTATTTTGATTTTAAGGATGCCGGTGAACCGACTGTCCTTACGATCAGATCCAAGGAGACGGGAAAGAAGCATGATATCACTTTAAACCCTGAGGTTTCCGAGAGAGGACTTATAGGCATTACCAGAAATCAGACGCTGGATCCTGAGACTTCAGGATGGGTAGTATCAGGGAACAGCAATCCTGCATCTGATCTTCAGGCAGGAGATATCGTAACGGCTGTTAATGGTATAGCTATAGCTGATTATGAGGCGCTGGATGATTTTTTCAAGAATACAAAGGAAGGCGATATAGTAGAGGTCACCTACATCCGTGACGGTAAAGAGATCAAGGAAGAGATCCCTCTTGTCGGAGGCACATATGTAAACGGCATGGGAATAACTCTCCTGCCTGAGAAGGTCACGGGAGTAAAGAGCTTTTTCAGTACCGTCTATAACGGCATCAAGACGCCTTTTTCGGTCATTAATATGACAAAGATGGTGATCTCCCATGCGATAAGCGGAGAAGTCAAGGCTTATCAGGTCATAAGCGGACCTATCGGTGTTGTCAACATAGTCGATAATGTCGTTGCGGAAGAACAGACCTCGACCACATTAAAACTCAGCACGCTCGTTACTCTGGCAGCTTTCGTTACGGTAGCTTTGAGTATCTCCAACATGCTTCCGCTTCCGGGTCTTGACGGTGCTCAGATCATAATCCTCCTTGTCGAGATGGTTATAGGAAGAAAGCTTCCGCAGAAGATCGAGAATATGATAACGGTAATCGGCTTTTTCGTAATGATCCTTTTGCTCTTGCTCGCTTTTGCATCGGATATCACGAAGATCGTGGTGGAGGGCTGGTAATATGGAAAACATTTTCGGGAGAAAAGGTACAAGAGTCATAGACGTAGGCGGTGTCAAGATCGGCGGCGATAACAAGATAGCGGTCCAGTCGATGAATAACACATTGACTTCTGACATCGAAGCGACTTTGAGACAGATAGACGAATTAAAAGATGCCGGATGCGACATAACGAGAGTTGCAATACCCGATAAGGAAGCGGCAGAAGCTCTTAAGGAGATAACAAAAAGATCGTCCCTTCCGGTCGTCGCGGACATTCATTTTGATTACAGGCTTGCTCTTATGGCAGTCGAAAACGGAGCTTCCAAGATAAGGATCAATCCGGGCAACATCGGAGGCAGGGAAAATGTCTTAAAGGTCGCAAATGCCTGCAAGGAAAGAAGTATCCCGATCAGAGTCGGCGTCAATTCCGGATCTATAGAGAAGAGCCTTATCGAAAAGTACGGTAAAGTCTGTCCCGAGGCCATGACGGAAAGCGCTCTCGGTGCTGTAAAGCTTCTTGAAGACGTTGATTTTGACAACATCATCATAAGCATCAAGTCCTCGAGCCCGAGGCTTACCATCGAGACCTACAGGGAGTTGTCAAAGCTTACGGATCATCCGCTTCATGTAGGCGTCACGGAGGCAGGCACGGTCCGTGAAGGTATCATTAAATCTGCCGTCGGAATAGGTTCTCTGCTGTCTTCCGGGATCGGTGACACCATAAGGGTATCTCTGACGGGAGATCCCGTGGACGAGGTCCTGGCAGGTATCGGTATCCTTAAGGCTCTTGATCTTCGAAAAGGAGGGATCACATTTGTTTCCTGTCCGACATGCGGAAGGACAAAAGTTCCTCTGATCGAACTTGCTTCAGAGATCGAGAAGCGCATATGTGGTCTTCCGTATGACCTGAAGGTCGCCGTCATGGGATGCGCCGTAAACGGCCCGGGAGAGGCAAGAGACGCAGACATCGGACTTGCGGGCGCAATAAACGAATTCATCCTTTTCGAAAAGGGCGAGACCATTAGGCGCATAAAGGCTTCTGATGCGGTCGAAGAATTTGTAGCGGAAGTGATCAAGTTGGGAGAAATGAAGAATGGCAGGTAAACTGACTGACCTGTTTGATTTTCTCGAACCGGGGGAAAAAGAACAGTTAAGTTTTTTGAATATTGAAAAGATTAACATCAACAAGAAAACTTCACGACTCGATATCTATTTGTCAGGTGGTGAATTTTTATCTGAGGAGAATCTGCTCGCGTTGGCCGAATATAAAGCCAAGGCCGAGTTTGATTGCGACGTAAAGTTCATCTTCCAGGGCTTTACGGATATGGAATATGCGATCAGGTGCCTGTCGGATCTTATCGTCAGCGAACTGTCGCTCGAAAACTACGAGTATTGCCAGATAGCGAGATCGTCATCGTTTTCTTTGAAGGATGATAAGCTCCTCATAAGATCGGATCTCATGAACGAGGAACTCTCGGATATGCTCCTTAACTCGTTCGGCAGATCTTTTATCGACATATTTGAAGCTCATACGGGAATGAGGCCTTCCGGGTTCTCTTATGAATTTGTCGAAGATATGGAAACATCGTATTTTTCATGCGGGCCTTCTTCTGATGAGATCATTAAGGAAGATATAATGCAACCTGTTCCGGAAGACTTCATACCCCGGGCCTCAAATGACAAGCCCAAGGAGAAGGAAAAGACAGATTCTTCAAAAGACAGGAATTCATGGGTCTATAAAGCCAAAGAGCAGAAGAAGATCATGAAGGAAAATGACGGCGATAAGAAGAACTACCGCAAGGCAAAGGCGGATGCTCTTTTCGGACGCGTAAAAAAGGATATTCCTTTCTATAAGATCAAGGACATAGATCCTTCTGAACGGGAAGTCAACTTCGAAGGAAAGATCAAGCTCGATGAGGACGGCTTGAGACTTGCCAAGAGCGGAAAGTGTGTCATCGCGAACTTCAAGGTCTTTGACGAGACGGGCGGAGTTGGCTGCGTTATGTTCGTAAAGCCTGAAGAAGCCGATGATTTTGAGAAGAGATTCGAGAAGGGCGGATATGCGGGTATCCAAGGCGAACCTACCGATAACAGAGGTGAGTTCGGAATAAGGGTGTCGGGTATCTTTGAGAGGGAAGCACCGAAGCCCCGTATGGAGAACTGCGAATATAAGCGAGTCGAGCTTCATGCCCACACGAAGATGAGCGCACAGGATGCTACCATCGTTCCGGGAGAACTCATGAAGACGGCCGCAAGGTTCGGTCATAAGGCGTGCGCGGTTACGGATCACGGCGTGGTCCAGGCTTTCCCCGAAGTATTTGAAACTTCTAAGAAATTGACGGTTGGTGATTCGGATGAGAAGTTCAAGGCTATCTTAGGCGACGAGGGATATGTTGTAGATGACGGTCCCACGATCTGCTACAACCTTCCTTTTGAGAAGCCGAAAAGCCCGGCAATAGGCTATCTGGTCTCGGTTGCCGTTAAGACAACGGGAGATGACTGCTGCACCGATACTATGACGGAGATATGTCTTCGTAAATACCACCTTAAGGGATATGTCTCTCCGAGACCGTACAGAGAGGGAGAAGATCCCCAAGCAGCCCGTGAATTCTCCGAGAAGGATATAGACAGAACCCTGTGGAATGAAGGCGAGTATGAGGACTTTTCCATCGAGCCTACGAGAGCAAGAGGTTATGTAAAGGAAGACTATGACAGTAAGTTCTGGCCTGTAATTACTCACAGCGATGATATATCTGATATGACTCTCGGAAATACCGGAACTGATGATCCTGTCATTCCGGACAGCATCGAATATGAATTTGTATCGGAATATAAGACTCTGTTTACGGGAGATAAGTGGCAGGGAAAAGATAATGAGCCCGTCGATTCATACTTCAAGGCAGGCGAGATCGTTGAGTTCATAGGAGACGGTTACCTTTGCGGTAATGACGTCTTCAAGGCCTTGGGATTTTTACGCCAGGCCGGATATGACATCAATATCGAGGATCATCTGTACTACAGGCACAAGTTCCTTCAGCCTGTTGTGAGTGTTTATGACATAAGGCTCCTTGAAGGAAAGGAATTATATAAGGAATATCCGGATCTTGAGACGGAGTGCAGGGAAGTAGCATCAGAGATCATCGGATATATCAAGGAGAAGGGAACCTTTGATCCTTATGAGATCAATGAGAAAGCGGGACACTATCCTCTGAGCCGGATAAAGAGCAAAGAGAACAGGGCTTTCCATATAATCTATCTTACCAGGAATTATATGGGTCTTTATAATCTGTACAGACTCGTATCGGAAGCCAACGTTCACTATTTCTACCGCCGCCCGAGGACTCCGAGAAGTCTTCTTAAGTATTTCTCGTCAGGCCTTATCATCGGAGGCGCGTGTGAGCAGGGTGAGATCTACAGAGCGGTCTTAAATGAATACAGAGAACTCAATAAGGATTATCAGGGTACTTTGGACTTCCTTAAGAATGATCCGAAGTTCGGCGAGATGATAAAGCTCTATGATTACTTTGAGATACAGCCGTTGACCAACAACATGTTCCTTACAAGGGAAGATGTCGTTCCGAAGCTCGACAGAGATGATGTACGTAACATAAACAAGCTTATCGTGGATCTTGCCGATTCTTATGGCTTCCCTTGCTGTGCGACATGCGATGCGCATTTCCTTAACAAGGAAGACGGCAGGTACAGAATGTATCTTCTTATGTCCATGGGATATGAAGATGCGACCGAACAGCCGGATCTTTACTTCAGGACGACGGAAGAGATGCTCGAGGAATTCTCCTATCTCGGTGAGGAAAAGGCGATCGAAGTAGTCTGCACGAATACATGCAGATTCGCCGATATGTGCGAATACGGCATAAAGCCGTTCCCTGACGGTTCCTATCCTCCGATTATCGCAACGGCAGCATCTGATGTTCAGGATCTGACATGGACAAAAGCCAACAGGATGTACAGGCATAACGGTGTCCTTAACCCGCTCGTAAAGGCGAGACTTGAAAAAGAGCTTAAGTCGATAATCGGTAACGGTTATGCGATCATGTATTATATCGCTTACCGTCTCGTTAAGCAGTCAAATAATGACGGTTATATCGTAGGTTCCAGAGGTTCTGTCGGTTCGTCTCTTGTCGCTACGATGTGCGGCATATCGGAGGTCAATCCTTTGCCTCCTCACTACAGATGCCCGAATTGTAATTTCGTTGAGTTCAATGAGACGGGTGAATACGGATCAGGTTTTGACCTTCCGAAAAAGAAGTGTCCCCATTGTGATGTCGAGATGATCTGTGACGGACAGGATATCCCGTTTGAGACATTCCTGGGATTCTTCGGAGACAAGGCACCTGATATCGACCTTAACTTCAGCAGCGAATATCAGCCGAGAGCCCATAAATATGTCGAATACCTTTTCGGAAAGACGCATACGTTCAGGGCCGGAACGATAAGCGGCTATGCCGAGAAGAATGCCGAAGGTGTTGCTAGAAAAGCAGCGGAGGATCTCGGTATCACGTATACGAGAGCTCAACTGGAATTTATGTCCCAGGGCATCATCGATGTTAAGAGAACGACTGGTCAGCATCCGGGCGGCATCGTTGTTATCCCGCAGGAACAGGATATCTATGAGTTTACTCCTATCCAGTATCCTGCCGATAAAGAGGAAAGCTCAATAACGACGCACTTTGACTTCAATTCTCTGCATGATACCATCCTTAAGCTCGATATATTAGGTCATGCGGATCCTACGGTGCTCCGTATGCTCCAGGTACTGACGGATATTGATGTAACAACGATCCCGATACCTGATGCGAAGGTAATGAGCCTTCTCGAATCCACGGATGCGCTTGGCTTTGATGTTTCGGAGACTGACGCGGGATCTGCAACTCTCGGACTTTCCGAGCTTGGAACGAATATGGCCCGAGGAATGATCAAGGAAGCAAAGCCCAGACGGTTCTATGATCTGGTCCAGCTCATGGGTCTGTCACACGGAACGGACGTATGGAGCGGAAATGCACAGGATCTTATAAGAGACGGTATCTGTGACCTTAACTCGGTCATCGGCTGCCGTGACTCCATCATGACAAGACTGATCTACTGGGGTCTTCCGGATAAGGACGCGTTCGACATCATGGAGAATGTCCGTAAGGGAAGGGTCGCAAAGGGTGCCGTTCCCGATAAATGGGCCAAGTGGAAAGAGATGATGAAGGAACATGATGTACCTGACTGGTACATAGGTTCATGTGAGAAGATCAAGTACATGTTCCCTAAGGCACATGCCGCAGCATACTGCATATCCACGCTCCGTGTTGCATGGTTCAAGGTCTATTATCCGGAGGAATATTACTGCGCATTCTTCTCCATCCGCGGTGAGGAATTCGATGCCGAGACGATGTGTCTTGACAGAAATGTCCTTGTCGAGAGGCGTAAGTTCCTGGCTGAAGAGATGCACAGGGATCCTAACCCGAAGATCAAGAGTGAATTCTATCTCTGCGAGATAGTAGAGGAGATGTATGCCAGAGGGATCACATTTGCTCCGATCGATCTTGAGAAGTCGGATGCAACTAAGTTCGTCAAAGTTGAAAAGGGTGTCATAAGACCTCCGCTGGATGTTATCGATACCATTTCGGAGGCCATTGCGACACGTATAGTCAAGGCAAGGGAAGAATCCCCGTTCCGCAACAGGGATGATCTTAAGAACAGGAGCGGCATAGGTGATTCCGCTGTAAATAAACTTGCCGATTACGGTCTTCTTGAAGGAATGCCGGAGTCGGCTCAGGTAAGTCTTTTTGACCTTATGTGATGAAGGAGGAGTAAGATGCTTCTTGCTGAGGTGATCCTGCGTAACAGCGTGGATAATACGGATCTTATCTACACGTATAAGATCCCTGATGACCTCGCGGGCAAGATCAGGGAAGGACTGCTCGTCGAGGTTCCTTTCGGTATGCATAACGGAACCAGGGATGCTCTTGTCCTTAAGGTAGGTGACGGCTCCTACGACGGCAAGTTCATGCTTAAATCCGTTAAGACCATAAAAGATCCTCTTCCTGTAATGAAGCCCGATCAGATAGCTCTCATCGATTATATTCAGAAGCGCTATGTATGCCGCAAGGGCGATGCATTGTCTTTGATGGTGCCGTCTGTCGTGGCAGAGCATAAGGATCCTCTTGTCAGATTCGTCGAACTTACCGATGAAGCTAAAGCAAGGGAAATGCTGGCAGGAAATAAGATCAAGAGCATAAACCAGATCAGGATACTCGAGTCCCTTTTCGAAAAGAGCCCTGCCCGGGCTCAGGAGCTACTTATAGTCACTTCATCATCTAATGCCAACCTCTATGCTCTTTCCGATAAAGGGCTGATCCGTATCTTCAGGCAGGAGGATAAGGCAGTACCTGAAGAGGAGAGAGCCGGTCATGTAAATGGTCCCGTGCACGAACTTAATCCGGAGCAGAAATATGCTGTAGGAAGGATCTGCGAAGAGAGGAAGAATCACAAGGTATTCCTCCTTCACGGCATTACGGGTTCCGGAAAGACTGAAGTATTTCTTAAGTGTGCGGAAAGCTATCTTGAGAAAGGGCATAGTGTCCTTTATCTTGTTCCCGAGATATCACTGACTCCGCAGACAATAAGATGGATCACGGGAAGATTTGACAGGGAAGTCGCCGTATTACACAGCAGACTGACAGCAAAGGAAAGATATGCCCAGTGGGACAAGATCAGAAAAGGAGAAGCAAAGATAATCGTCGCCGCCAGAAGCGGAGTATTTGCTCCGATCGACGGTCTTAAGCTGATAATAATTGACGAAGAACATGATTCGTCCTATAAATCCGATAAGCATCCCAAGTACAGCGCGAAGGATATAGCGATCGCGAGGGCAAAACTTACGGGTGCTACGGTAGTATTAGGCTCCGCGACGCCTTCCATCGAGACATATTATGCGGCGGAAAACGGCTACTATGAACTTCTTAGGCTGACTCAGAGGGCGAACCCCAATGCGCGTCTTCCGAAGGTCACGATAGTCGATATGAAAGAGCAGATAAGACAGGGTGCGGGGAGCTTTTTCTCGATCCCTCTTAAAAATAAGATGCTCAAGGCATTGAGCGAAGATAAGCAGATCATATTGTTCCTTAACAGGCGCGGCTATTCAAGAACGCTTATCTGTAAGGACTGCGGAGAGCCGCTGAACTGCCCTTCTTGTTCCGTCGGTCTTACCTTGCACACGAACAGGCACAGCAAAGAAAAGCTTCTGATCTGTCATTACTGCGGATATGCAATTCCTGTATCGGAGGCAAGTTGCAGCGACTGCGGAAGCAGGGAACTGGAATCCGTGGGTTTTGGAACGCAGCAGCTTGAAGAACAGGTCAAAAAGACGTTCCCGGGCGTATCGGTCCTTCGTATGGATCAGGATTCGACGGCAGGGATCGGGGCTCATGAGAAGATACTCAATGCTTTTCGGGAGAAAAAGGCACAGGTCCTTATAGGAACGCAGATGATAGCAAAGGGGCACGACTTCCCGGAAGTCACGGTGGTCGGCGTGCTCGACGCGGATATAATCGCAGCAAGCCCTGATTACAGGGGATCGGAGAGGGCGTTCCAGCTCATAACCCAGGCGTCGGGAAGAGCGGGAAGGGATAATGACCCGGGTGAGGTCTTCATCCAGACATATAAGCCCGACAATCCTCTGATCATGTATGCCGCATGTCAGGATTACGAGAGTTTCTTTAATGCGCAGCTCGAATACAGACAGGCATTGAACCTTCCGCCTTTTAAGGCTTCGGGAGAGATAATGATAAGTTCGGGAGACGAAGACGAACTGATGAGGATATCGGAAGACCTGTCGAATTATCTGAGGGATTTTCTGAGCTATCAAAGCCCGGACTTCGGTTTTGAACTTTACGGCCCCATTCCGGCCGCTATCTACGAGCTTCGCGGAAGCTTCAGGAATGTATTCAATATCAAGGCTAAGAACAAGTCGTCTCTTAATGCCGTTTTCAAACAGGTATTGAAGGATTTTGACTATACGAAGTATCCGATATCAGTCGATTCCGATAAGTGACGACTTAAGTTGTGTTATAATATAGTGTTAGATTTTTGAACGGGGTATATAGCATGGCATTAAGAAATATAGTTTTAGAGAATGAAGAACTCATACGTAAGAAGAGCAGACCGGTTGATGAGATCACGCCGAGGATCCTGACTTTGCTCGATGATATGGCCGATACGATGTATTACGAGAACAGGGGTATCGGTATCGCCGCTCCTCAGGTGGGAGTATTAAGACGCGTATTTATAGTTGATGTAGGCGATGAGCATGGTCTTATCGAATTTATCAATCCCGAGATAACAAGAAGGGAAGGATCTCAGGTATATACAGAAGGATGCCTTTCTTGTCCCGGCAAGAATGCCGACGTGGAGCGTCCTGCCGAGATCACGGTCAAGGCTCTTGACCGTAACGGCAAGGAGTTCACTCTTGATGCCGACGGACTTCTCGCGGTTTGTATCTGTCATGAATATGATCATCTCGACGGTATCCTCTTTATAGATAAGGCGATCAACGGCGAGATCTATGAGGCGGGATCCGAATCATGAATGACCTGAAGATCTGTTTTATGGGCACGCCCGATTTTGCCGCGACTGTTTTGGAGTCGCTGGTGAACGGAGGATATAATGTTGTCCTTTGCTGCTGTCAGCCCGACAAACCCGTAGGAAGAAAGAAGATAATCACTCCTCCGCCCGTTAAGGTCTATGCGGAAAGTAAGGGAATAGATGTCTTCCAGCCTGATTCGATGAGGACGCCTGAGGCTTATGAGACGATATCGGAATATTCCCCGGATCTCATAATAACAGCAGCTTACGGCAAGATCCTTCCGGTGAACATACTTAATATACCTTCTCTCGGTTGTGTGAACGTTCATGCTTCACTCCTTCCGAAGTACAGGGGAGCTGCACCCGTTCAGTATGCGATCATGAACGGTGACAAGGTAACCGGCGTCACGATAATGGAAATGGATGAGGGAATGGACACAGGTGCCATGATATCCAGAGTTGAGGTTCCGATCGATGATGAGGTCGACACGGAAACTCTCATGGCTGAACTTGCCAAAGAGGGAAGCAAACTTCTTATAGATACCCTTCCGAAGTATCTTGGCGGGGAGATCCCGGCTGTTGTCCAGAATAATGATGAGGCTACTATATGCGGTCAGATAAAGCCTGATCAGGGAGTTATAGACTGGAACATGAGCGCAAAAAAGATCCATGATCTTGTCAGGGCTCTCACCAACTGGCCCGGTGCTTCCACGATGCTTGACGGAAATAAGCTCAAGATATATAAGACGCATGTGACCGAATTTGAAGATAATGATCTTAAGCCCGGACAGATAGTCAAGGCTCATAAGAAGGATCTTTTCGTGAAGTGCGGTGAAGGATATCTTGCGATAGACGAACTTCAGACTGCGGGCGGAAAGCGTCTTCAGGCAATAGACTGCGCGCACAACTTTAAGGTCGGAACGTGCCTGGGGAATTGACATGATCTCAGAACGCCGTACCGTATATGAGATGCTCTATGATGTTTTCGAGAAGGAAGGTTTTAGTAACCTTGTCCTTAAGGAACATGAGTCTACGGGCTTTGTATCGGCGATGTTCTACGGCACGATCCAAAGATCGGTAACTATCGATTTTATCCTCGGTAATGTATGTAAGGCCGATGTCACGAAGATGGATCCCGTTACAAGGACCATAATGAGGATGGGCGCATGGCAGATATTATTCTCAGATAAGGTGCCGCCATTTGCTTCCGTCAGTACTTCAGTCGATCTTTGCAAGGAACTTCGGCCTCAAAGCGCCTCCTTTGTCAATGCGATACTTAGAAAACTCATCAGGGAAAACCCTTCGGTCGATACTTTCAGACCTGATATAAGAGTCTCCCTCAAAAGCGAGATATTCGGCATCCTTAAAAAGAGCTACGGCAGGGAAAGAGCCGTCACCATAGGCGAAGCGCTCCTTAAAAGACCCGAGATATGCATAAGACCCAATACCCTTAAGACGGATAGCGAAAGCCTTAAGAATATCCTCATAGGCGAGGGTGTAAAGGTAAAGGATTCTGATCTGGTCCAAGGTGCCCTTAAGATCGACGGGACGGACATATCTTCTCTTCAAAGCTTCAGGGACGGTCTTTTCTTTGTGCAGAACGAGGCAGCACAGATAGCCTCGATAATCGCAGACCCTCAAGAAGGGACCGATATACTGGACTGCTGTGCGGCACCGGGCGGCAAGAGCACTCATATGGCCGAACTGACTGATGACAAAGCAAGGATTTTGTCTCTTGATATCAACGAGAGCAGGCTGGATCTAATTAAAGACAACTATAGAAGGCTCGGCATAAGTTCGGTCGATACGATGTGCGCGGACAGTACCGATCTCAGATCTGCTCTCGGTCAGAGGAGCTTTGATCTTGTCCTTTGTGATGTCCCGTGCAGCGGCCTCGGCCTTATGGCAAGAAAACCCGATATCAGGCTCACCATATCTTATGACAGGATCAGTGAGCTTTTGCCTAGACAAAGGCTCATTCTCGAAAACGCATCCGCTTATGTCAGGCCCGGCGGAGTGCTTTGCTACTGCACATGTACACTCAACAGGGCGGAAAATGAGGAAACGATACAAGAATTCTTAAAAGATCATGCGGATTTTGTTGCAAGTGATATAACCTGTACCCTTCCTTCAACCCTTATAATGGATGAGAACAGAGAAAAAGATGCTCATAACGGAATGCTCACACTATATCCCGACATTGACGGGTGTGACGGTTTCTTTATCTGCAGACTGGAAAGGAGAGCCATATGACCAAAAGATTTTGTCTTGATCTCGACATGGAAGACATCAGATCATGGTGCGAAGAGAGATCATTTCCGTCCTACCGTGCTGACCAGCTCTTTAAGTGGCTCTCTTCGGGCGTCATAGATCTTGACGAGATGACAAACATCCCCAAGGATATGAGATCCAAACTTAAGGAAGATTTTCTTTTCGAAAATGGAATGAAAATAGAGCACAGATTCGTCTCTTCTATAGACGGCACGGTAAAACTCGTTTTCGGCATGTCCGACGGACACATCATCGAGACGGTCATAATGCGCTATAAGCAGGGACTGTCGATATGCATATCGTCCCAGGCAGGCTGCAGGATGGGTTGCACCTTCTGCGCATCTGCCCACGCGGGATTCGGAAGAAACCTCACGGGCGGCGAGATGCTCGGACAGGTACTGCTGTCGCAAAGATTTATGAATGAGAGGATCAGAAGCGTTGTCGTTATGGGTATAGGCGAGCCGTTCGATAATTATGATAACCTCATGAGGTTCATCAGACTTGTTACCTCTGAAGAGGGCAATAATCTCGGAGCAAGGCACATAACGGTATCCACCTGCGGACTTGTTCCGAAGATGAAGGAGTTTACAGCTCTTAAGTCACAGGTCAATCTGTCGGTGTCGCTCCATGCGCCGAATGACGAACTTCGGAAAAAGCTCATGCCTGTTGCCAACAGGTACAGCCTTAAGGAACTTATCGAGGCATGCGACGAGTATGTCAAGGCGACGAACAGGAGGATCACGTTTGAATATTCGCTCTTTAAGGGAGTAAATGACGATGAAAAGTCCGCGAGGGAATTATACAGGCTTCTTCGCGGGATACACTGTCACGTTAACCTCATAGCCGCAAACGAATTCCCGGGAAGCCCTTATAAGAGGTCTTCCAGGGAACATATCGAATCGTTCAGACAGCTTATGGAAAAGTATAAGATCAATGCCACATTAAGAAGAGAGATGGGTACTGATATAATGGCAGCATGCGGACAGCTCAGAAGAGGATTGGAACAATGAAGTTTTTCTCGATGACTGACAAAGGTCTCGTAAGAGATAATAACGAAGACTGCATCGCCTGTGAGATGATAGGAGACAGCCTTTGTATGGTCATTGCGGACGGCCTCGGAGGACAGGAAAAAGGCGAGATAGCAAGTTCTGTTGCCGTAACTGCCCTTATCGAGATACTGAAGGAGAACATAAGTGCCTTTGAACCGTTTAACGAGTCAACTGTTGTCGATATCCTTGAGAACAGCTATCAGAAGATCAACAGCAAGATCCTCTTACGTGCCTGCTATGACAAGAGCTGTATCGGGATGTCCACGACGCTTACATGTGCGATCCTGAACGACAAAAGGCTCATCATATCGCACATCGGCGACTGCAGGGCATATCTTCTGCACGGATCCAAACTCGAGATATTGACATATGATCATACATACGCGGCGGAGCTCATGAAGGACGAATCCCTGGATATCAGCGAAGAGGAGCTCAGGAGCGCCAGAAACATGCTCACAAGATACCTCGGTGAAAACATTTTTATCACACCGGATATTTACAGGTATAATGTACTATATGGAGATCTGATCCTTCTTTGTTCCGACGGGCTCTATGCCTATATCGACGAAGATAAGATGAGATCCATACTGAGGCAGCACGGAAATC
The DNA here is from genome assembly GCA_024691135.1 of Clostridiales bacterium. Taxonomy (GTDB): domain Bacteria; phylum Bacillota; class Clostridia; order Saccharofermentanales; family Saccharofermentanaceae; genus Saccharofermentans. Next base: position 8,943 of record JAILNZ010000162.1, on the reverse strand, counting down.
TGGAGAAGTGCGCTTCAAACCTGATCGGATCAGTTTACGAAAATGGGGCTAATGACAATGTGTCTCTCATTCTGGCACATAACAAGCCCAACGATAAAAAGGAGTATATATCTATATGAACGAACAGGGACCAGAAGGTTTGTTGTTTGCAGGAAAGTATAAGGTCACGAAGATGATAGGCAAGGGCGGAATGGCCAATGTCTATCTCGCTGTTGATATGGGAACGGGTACAAACGTTGCCGTCAAGATATTAAAGCCCGAGTATTCGAATAATGACGAATTCATAAAGAGATTCGACACCGAGGCCCGCGCGGTATCTTCGCTTAATCATGCAAACATCGTCAAGGTCTACGGAGTAGGCCATGAACACGGATACAGGTACATAATCCAGGAATATGTTCAGGGTATTACGGTAAAGGAACTCATCAACCAGAACGGTCATCTCGACTGGAGAGTTGCAGTCCCTATCGCCATCCAGGTGGGAATGGCTGTTGAACATGCCCACAAGAACGGCATCGTTCACAGGGATATCAAGCCCCAGAACATACTGATCAACAGAGAAAGACTTGCCAAGATCACGGACTTCGGTATCGCGAGAGCGGCAACATCCAATACGATTACAATGAATTCCGGCGGAGCCTTGGGTTCGGTCCATTACTTTTCACCTGAGCAGGCAAGGGGAGGAAACGTGGGACCTAGTTCCGATATCTATTCAATGGGCGTTATGCTTTTCGAGATGGTTACGGGAAGACTTCCTTTTGACGGTGATACCGATGTAGAGGTGGCTCTCAAGCATCTTCAGGATAAGCCGCCGGTCCCGTCTTCCATGCAGTCGGGAATCCCTGCAGGTCTTGATTCTATCATCCTCAAGTGTATGCAGAAGAACCCTGAGAGACGTTACAGTTCCATGAGACAGATGGTCGAGGAACTTGACGGGCTCATGGTTGATCCTAACGGCGTATTCGGCGTCATCAACACGGAACCCGGTAAGCCTGTTGAAGATGAGATCAATTCATCTTTCAGGCAGAACCCGAGCTACAACAAGATCGATGAATTTGAAAAGACGATAGAGAGCAGGAGGAAGGCAAGGATCTTATCCATCTTCCTTACGGCGATCCTGGTGGTTGCCATAGTCGGTGTTCTCCTTGCAGGTGCGATTTTCGGCATCAAGCTCATATCGGGCTTTACTTCGACCAACAAGAAGGTCGAATATGTCGTTGAGGATTACCGCGGAATGACGATGGATGAAGCGGTCGAGATCCTTAACCGCAACAGCATCAAGTACGACATAAAGTATGTTGAATCAGAGTCTGTTGCAGCAAACATTGTCATGGATCAGAGTATCGAAAAAGGCACTAAGATCGCATCGGGTTCAAGCCTTAAGACGATCGTTTTAAGTGTCTCCAAAAAGCCTGATTCAGTCATACTTCTCGACTATACGGGCCTTAACTATGAGGACGTATGCAGATCGCTCGAGTCTTTGGGACTTAAGCCTGTTACAATGACCGAAGTTACGACAGAGATCGATTCCGATCTTGTCGTCCGTACTGATCCTACGGAAGGAACACCGGTTCCTCCGGGAGGCACTGTCCTCGTTATATATGCAGTTGAGCCTTCGAGCAGCGTCGTTCCTGAGATCCTCGGAATGAACGTAAGCGAAGCCAAGGCCAAACTTAAGGATGTCGGACTGTTCATGACAGTCGAGGCAGCTCCTGAAGTACTTGAACTTCCTGAGAATGAACAGTTCATCCTGAGTGCGCCTGATATCGGAAAGACCGTTCCTATCAATTCCACGATCAAGGTCTGGGTAGGAAATATGGAAGATGTTCAGCGCGGCGGTACCGCTACCCCGACGCCTCCTCTTATCAAGGTCGATCCTATGATCGTAGGTAAGGGTAAGATCGAGGGAGCAGGCGAATATGCTCCTGACACACAGGTCAAGATCAAGGCCATTCCTGATCCGGGATACGAATTCGATTACTGGCAGGACAGCCTCGGAAATATCGTTAATTACACTGAGGAATATACATTTGTATGTACCGAGAATAACCATATCTTCGTAGCCGTTTTCAAGGCTTTGCCGTCACCTACGCCGAGTACGCCGACGCCGCCGACAGAAGCGCCTACAACTGCACCGACTACTGCGCCGACGACACAGCCGGTAGCGCCTTCACCGTCGGAAACGACGACAACGCCTGAAACTCCAGATGAATCGACGACGTCTGACGTGAACGGCGGTGATCCGAATAACGGCGGAGGAAACTGATCAGGTGGAAGGTAAGATAACCAGAGGCCTTGGAGGTATCTATAATATCAGGCTGTCATCGGGAGAGAATGTGAGCGCTTCCGCGAGAGGGGTCTTCCGCAAAGCGAAGATCACTCCCACTGTCGGTGACAACGTCTCCATTTCTTCATCAGGTGATCCTGATGTGCCTTATGTTATCGACAGGATCAATAAGCGCAAGAACAGTCTCATCAGACCTCCCGTCGCAAACGTCGATGTCCTGATCCTCTGTTTTGCGGTGAAAGATCCGGAGCCCGACCTGAAGCTTCTGGATAAGATGCTCATCATCTGCGGGATCCTTGATATCAAGCCTTGTATCATATTTACTAAGTGTGATCTTAATGATTCGTACGGGCAGAGCCTTTTCGAGACGTATAAAAATGCCGGATTTGACTGTTTCAGGTCAGGTATAGATGAAGACATAGATCCTCAGAAAATACTTGAGACCGGCGGCAAGGGCGCGACCTTCGGATTTGCAGGTCCTTCGGGAGTCGGAAAGAGCACTCTTTGCAACGGGCTCCTTGAAGGTGATGTCATGAAGGTCGGTGACATAAGCGACAGGCTCAAGAGAGGAAAACATACAACGAGACATGTCGAACTGTTCGATTTTTTCGGCGGATTCATCATGGATACTCCGGGATTTACGTCTTTGAGTTTGTTCGAATTGGGTGTAGAGTATAAAAGTGTGATATTGGGTTACCCCGAGATCTCCAAAGAAGGGGAAAACTGCAGGTTTGATGACTGCAGACACGCATCCGAGAGGGATTGTGCGGTGACCGCCAATGTCGGAGTCACGATAGATCAGGGAAGATATGACCGCTATCGTGAATTCGAAGAGGAACTATATCAGAAGAGAAATGAATATACCGGAAGGAAGAAGATTCTTTATGAGCAGTGATGTGAAATTCGAGATCGCTCCGTCTATCCTGTCTGCAGATTTCTGCAGCCTCTTAGACGAGATCAGGCAGGTTGAGGGGCATGCCAAATACCTGCACATCGACGTTATGGACGGACATTATGTTCCGAATATCTCTTTCGGTATACCTGTAATAAATAAGATCAGACCTCATACGGATATGATCTTTGACGTGCATCTCATGATCACCAATCCTGAGGAATTCATTGAGAAATTTGCCGAAGTCGGTGCTGATGCGATCACGTTCCATATCGAATGCAGTGATGACCCCAAGGCACTTATTGATAAGATCCATTCGCTGGGTAAGAAGGCGGGCATCGCGATCCATCCCGATACGCCTGTATCGGAAGTCTTCCCGTACCTCAAAGATCTTGAGATAGTGCTCCTTATGTCCGTAATACCGGGACTCGGCGGTCAGAAGTTCATGGATGATGCACCTTCCCGCTTGAAGGAGATCAGGGATGAACTCGACAGAACGGGTTCTTCTGCGCTTCTTTCCGTTGACGGCGGGATCCATACCCGGACGATCGGTACCGCAGTAAGATCAGGCGCAAGGCTTCTTGTTGCAGGAAGTGCGGTATTTGATACTCCTGACCACGGTAAAGCTGTTGAGGATCTTAAATGTGCAGTGAAATTCTGAAAAGGACAGTCGTGATCACGGGCGGTCCCGTCTTTGACGAGGCTGCTTCTCTGATCGAGCCTGAGGACAGGGTCATCTGTGCCGACAGCGGTGTCGATTATGCGGTCAGCCACAATATCAGGATAGATAAAGTATTTGGTGATCTTGATTCCATTTCTCCTGAAGGCAGGGAATATCTCAATATCAGGAATATACCCGTTGACCTGTATCCTTCCGAGAAAGATGCTACGGATACCGAGATCGCTCTCAGGTCTGTCGAGCCTTCATCAGATATCATTCTCATATGTCCCCTTGAAGGCCGTCCCGATCATGTCCTGACTAATATAGATCTTGTGGCGCTGCTTCGTGAAGAGGGTAGAAGTATCATGTGTTCCGACGGCCATACTGATCTTATCCCGATGGCAGGGAAGGACTATATACGCATCGACGATATCTTTGAAGCATCTTCAAAAGCCGTTTCTCTTATTCCTGTGTCCCGTGAAGTAAAAGGTGTCACTACGGAAGGACTTTATTATGAGCTCAAGGATGCAGATCTTAAACGCGGAAGTTCCTTTTCGAACAGTAATGAGCTTAAGAAAGAAGTTTCCTCTTTTTCTGTCGCGACAGAATCCGGTACGCTCCTTGTAGTCATTACAAAGAGAGTCTGATCCGTAAAAAAAGCAAAAAACAGGGCCGTCTTCAAACTTGAAGGCGGCCCTTAGTGTTACCTTTTTATCATTATCTGAGGTTCAGCTCGGAAGCAACTGCTTCAAAAGCCTTTCTGGAATTAACGATCGTCTGCTCGGATACGCAGAAAGCAAGTCTGCAGTAACCCGGACGGCAGAAGCTTGCTCCCGGGACCAAAAGGAGATTATGCTTTGCGCAGATCTCACCGAATTCGGCATCGGTCAGTCCGTCAGGCGTCTTCATGAAGATATAGAGAGCACCGTTAGGCTTGACTGCCTTAAAGCCGGATTCAACGATATTAGCATATAAAAGATCTCTTCTGTGCTCATAATTGGCGACATCGACCTTGGCATATAAAGCACGTTCTACGACCTTCTGCCAGATAGCAGGGGCATTGACGCTTCCAAGGACTCTGTTCGACAGAACGATCGCAGCTGTCAGATCTTCAAAGTCGGCATGCTTAGGGCTTACGAGAGTATAACCGATACGTTCGCCCGGAAGAGACAGTGCCTTACTCCAGGAATAGCAGATGATGAGGTTATCAAAGCAGTCGAGAGCAGAAGGAACTTCTATACCGTCATAGGCGAGTTCGATATAAGGCTCATCAGAGATGACATGGATAACATGATCACACTTGAGAAGAGCTTCATTGAGGCTCTGAAGGAGCTCCTTACTATAGACGACACCAGACGGATTGTTAGGCGAATTGATAACGACTGCCTTTGTCTTCGGTGTAACGGCAGCGATGATGGAATCGACATCCGGCATGAAGTTATCGTCTGTCTGAACGATAACGGCCTTGCCGCCGTGATTATCGATATAGTTAAGATATTCCATAAAGAAAGGAGCAAGAAGTATGACTTCGTCTCCCTGATCAAGGATAGAATGGAAGACGTCGTTCATGGCTGCAGCAGCACCTACGGTCATACATACCGCTTCAGGTCCGACCTTTACGGAAGATTCCTTCGAACGCTTGTCGGAGATAGCCTTTCTCGTGCTCTCATAACCGCTGTTGCTCATATATCCGTGACCGCCCGGAACATCTTCTTCGACGATAGCCTTAAGTGCGTCCTTTACTTCTACAGGCGGTTCGAGATCAGGGTTTCCGATCGAGAAATCGAAAACGTTCTCAGCACCGTAGATGGCCTTTCTCTTGTTGCCTTCCTCAAACATTTTTCTGATCAGAGAACCCGACTGGAGTTTCTCCTTGATGTGCGCAGAAATCATACAATATACTCCTTGAATGTCATAATAAAGTATTATACTCTGATATCAAAAATTAAAAAGAGGTAAGGATATATGCTGAAAGTAGGTACGAAAGCCCCTGATTTTACTCTTCCCGATCAGAATGGTGAACCAAGGAGCCTGTCTGATTACAGGGGGAAAAAGGTAATCCTCTATTTCTATCCAAAGGATAATACTTCCGGCTGTACCAAGCAGGCCTGCGGCTTCTCGGAAAGATATCCGCAGATCATATCAAAGGGCGCTGTCGTTCTCGGAATAAGCAAGGATTCCGTCGCATCCCACAAGAAATTCGAGACAAATTACAACCTGGGATTTACAATCCTTTCCGATCCTGATCGAAAAGTAATCGAACTGTATGACGTCTGGAAAGAGAAGAAGAACTACGGGAAAGTCTCCATGGGTGTCGTAAGAACTACATATCTCATCGACGAAAAGGGAATAATAGTCATGGCCAATGACAAGGTCAAAGCCGCTGAAGATCCCGAGAACATGCTCGCTAAACTCTGATATCCGAGGTCTCTATGAAGAAAGCGATCGGTTTTTTCATATCGTTGGGTGTCGTATTCGCCGTCTTGTCGGTATTTTTCGCCATGTTCTTTATCAAGAAGGAAGACACGATCATGTCAAAAGTCTTCAGCGAAGAAGTGATGCTCGACGAGCAGGAGATCGATCTTTCTCCTTCCAAAAATGAGGAAAGCCAGGCAGAACCTGTCCTTCTCATAATCCTTTTTATCGGAACAGGCTCTGCGATAATCTTCGGAGTCCTTGCCTATAACGACCTTAAGGCCCGAAAAGAAAAGATGGAAACACTTAAGGAGCCGCTGGATCTTATCATCTACAGGGAACTTCAAAGGAAGAAGACTTCTAATCCCGAAGTTATTCCTGATTCGGTGGCTGCTCAGGAACAGGTCTTATCCGATCCGCATCTGACGAGATTCGAACTCGGAAGTTTTCTGGGAAGTGAGATGAACAGGCTCCTGATACTGGATTTTGAACCCTCCTTTAAGAAAGCCGTCATCATGTCAGACATGAACAGGATATCCAGGGTACTCGATATAATAACAGAAAAGCTCGGTACCGCACTAAAGATAGAACTTACTGCCGAATCCGTTGCCTGCATAAGCGTGACGGGTTTTAAAGATGTTCTTCAAGATCAGGATAAGGAATCGATATCCGAGTTGATCGAAGCATCAATGGGCAGTACGGAATTTAATGACGGTGCCATAGATCTTAAGTTCCCGATAGTCGGATAAAAAAGGGCCGTCCGCGGGATCCTGGGACAGCCCTGTTGAATATATTGGAAAAGGGATCAGATTGCGGTATAACCGCCGTCAACAGCGATATTTTGTCCGTTTACATAGGAAGAAGCAGGGGAAGCGAGGAACAATGCAGCTGTATCGAGCTCGCCTTCGTTACCGTAACGTCCGATCGGGATAGCGCCCTTTGCATATGCGGAGAACCAATCTGTCTCAAGAGTCTCTTTTGTAAGAGGTGTCCAGAAATAGCCCGGGCAGATAGCATTGACCGTAATGCCGTCTTTGCCCCACTCTGCAGCGAGAGCTCTTGTGAGATTAACGACGCCGCCTTTTGCAGCGTGATAAGGTGAACATGTAGCGGCCATATTGCCGACAAGTCCGTACATGGAAGAGATGTTGATGATACGTCCGTACTTGGCCTTGAGCATTTCCTTGGCGAACTCACGGGCACAGATAAATGTACCGAAAAGATCAACGTTGATCTCGTTCATGAATGTCTCGTCAGAGATCTCGACCGTAGGAGCAACAGCGCCTGTACCTGCATTGTTTACGAGGATGTCTACGCGGCCGAATGTATCCATTGTAGCCTTAACTGCTGACTTTACCTTCTCTGTATCTGTGATATCACATGCATAAGCAAGACACTTAACTCCATATTCATTCTCGATCTCAGCCTTGTTCTCGTCAAGAAGATTCTGGCGGCGGGCAAGGAGTACGAGATTTGCTCCCTGACTTGCAAATGCTTTGGCCATCTGAAGGCCCAGACCTGTGGAAGCACCTGTAACAACTGCAACTTGTCCTGTAAGATCAAAATAATTTTTCATATGAAAGCCTCCTGAAAATCATTCTTTTATTTCTACCTGAAATATTCTATCATATGAAAATGTCAAACGGGTGTATAATAACAACGAAAAAAAACGCAAAAAAACGGGTTCTATTGTCTTTTTGTCGAAAAACGCCTGAAAGCAAATCGCTATTGACAATCACCATACAAATGATTATTATAATTTAGTCACAAAAAGCAGAACTTGTTTCTCACCTCAAGCGAACAGTTAAGAGGTACATACTTTAAGACATTCGGATGAGAATGTGTTTTTGTAGAGGAACGGGTTTTGCAAGACCGTTCTTTTTTTTGTTTAAGGAGGTGTATTCGTATCGCTAAACCAACATCAAATCAAATGATCAACGAAGAGATCACATTCAGCAATGTTCGTCTTATCACCAGTGAAGGGGAGATGGTCGGCGTAGTGCCTATCGAGAAGGCAATGGCCGCGGCTGATGAAGCAGGCCTTGATCTGGTTTGCATATCTCCTAATCCTGATAACCCGGTTTGCAGGGTAATGGATTACGGAAAGTATCTTTTCGAGCAGGGGAAGCGGGAAAAAGAAGCCAAGAAAAAACAAAAAGAGACTGAACTCAAAGAGATCGGGATCAAGCTTACAACGGATGTTCATGATATCGAAGTTAAGCAGAAGGCCGTAGTCAAGTTCTTGAAGAATGGTGACAGAGTCAAGATCAATATCCGATTCAGAGGTCGTGAGATGGCGTATCAGCAGCAGGGCTTCGCGGTAATGGAGAAGTTCGCCGAGGGGATCGCCGAGTTCGGTCAGGTTGATAAGCAGGCTAAGATCGAGGGACGTAATATGGTTATGTACCTTGTCCCTAAGAAGAATTAAGCAAATCAAGTTCAAGGAGGAACAGTAAAATGCCTAAGCAGAAAACACACAGCTCATCTAAGAAGAGATTTAAGGTAACAGGTACAGGTAAAGTTCTGTATTCACAGGCTTTCCGCCGTCACATCCTTAGCAAGAGACCTACTAAGAGAATGAGACACCTTCGTCACATAGCAGTTTGCTCTGAAGCTAATGCAAAAGTAATCAGAAAAATGATCCCTTATATGTAATTTCAGGATCTGAATAAGAATTGAAACCGACTA
>JAILNZ010000076.1 GCA_024691135.1 Clostridiales bacterium | reverse complement strand
TGAACAGTTCATCCTCATTCGTCAGGTTCTCCTCGAACGCGATGGCCGTTGTGAGGGACTTGAATGTGGAACCGGGCTCGTATGTATCAGATATGCATCTGTTACGCCAGACATTACTGATGAGATACTGGACCTGATCTTCTTCGCTTACGGTATTCCAGAGTATGTCTTCATAGCCGAACGGCGTTCCGTAAGGATCGTTAAGATCATAGTCCGGAATCGATACCATGGCAAGGATCGCGCCGGTATGAGGATCCATGACGATCGCACAGACACCATCCTTCGGCTTATGCTCGAGATAAGCCGAGCGGCATGCGTCCTCGGCGATCTTCTGGATATTCATATCTATGTTTAAAACGATGCTCTTTCCGTCAACCGGATCTGAGACGACAGGTTCCGCATAAGGAAGGACACCTTCCGTCCTCGCGTCGACCTCGGCATATCTGTAGCCGTCGACACCCGAGAGAGTATCGTTATAATATGCCTCGAGTCCGTATACGCCCTTAAGGGATTCGCCGTCATTCGAGGCATAGCCTATGACCTGGGAGGCAAACTGTCCGTAGTTATAATAGCGCTGCGGAACGGCGACGAACGAGATACCTCCGATCTTGTGTTCCTTAATGTATTTTTCGAGAAGTTCCTTCTGCTCAGCCGTGACATTTCTGCACATGTCCTTACCGCCGAGCTTGACCAGAGGATCATTCGTGTCGTTCGGATCTACAGGGATTGTCTCCTCGATCTTTTCCCTGTCGATCCCGAGAACTGATACGAAGTAATCTATTATCTCGTCTCTCGATACTTTCTTTGTCTTGTCGTCAGGATCGCTTACGACGTTCTTCGGAGTACATACTATCGTATAGTCATAAGTATTCGACGCAAGCTGGTAACCGTTCGCATCATATATGAGACCTCTCTCCGCCGAGTAGGTGATGAACTTCCACTGTGTCTCGCCTGCGGCTCTTGCATGAACGTCATGCTCTTTTACCGTAACGACATAGAGATTGAAGATAAGGTAGAGTCCGAACAAGGTCAAAAGTGCCCAGCTTACGCACAGGAGCACTTTTGAAGATGTGTCGTTATATCCGCTCTTTGTCTCTGTCGAGGTCTTATCCGTCACTTTGAGGAAGCTCCTTCACTCCGGTAGTATTCCACGAGTTTCTTTACGGCAGCCTCAAAGTCATCATCATCTACCCTGTTGGAATTGTTCGCCGCAACGGAGATAAGCCTGTCGGAACCCGGCATCGGGATATTAACCACCTGATTGGAATTCGGCTCCTGCATTCCCAGAGCCATTGCCTGAGCCTTGATGCTGTCCATATCGGTAACGCCGTTGGATTCGCCCTTGGCATCGAGTATCTCTTTTTTAAGTTCCGAGATCTCGTCTTTCTTATCTGAATTATCACGGCTCATCTCGGAGAGTTCCGCCTGCGGATAGAGCACGAGCGCAAAGAATATTCCCGCGAGGATGATGAGACTTACCGCAAAGATCGTCTCCAAAGTCCTCTTTCTGTTCCTTCTCGCGAGCTTCTTTCTCGCTTCCGTATCGCTCTTCGGATTACCGGCCTTATACTTTTTGTTGAAATCAGAAGTAAGGGTCTTCACCTCATCAGGAGAATAGTAACCCTTCTCGACAAGAGTCATCTTGCCGTCATTATAGTGATACTCCGGCCTGTCATCCTCAAGGATGCTCTCTATGTCGAGTTTCTCATCGATATACACATCAAGATCATAATTCTGATGTTTCGTAACCCGCTTAGCCACACTACCCTCCGACTACACTTCTTCTCTCTCGAAAACGCGCAGCTTACAGCAATGCGCCCTCGAGTTGTTTTTTATCTCGTCCTCACAAGCCGTAACAGGCTTATTCGTTATCACCTTCCCGAGGCTTACCTTCCCGCAAACGCATACGGGAAAATTCTTCGGGCAGGTACAAGGTGAAGCATGCTGTCTGAACTTCTCCTTGACGATGCGGTCCTCGAGCGAATGGAACGAGATAACAGCCATTCTTCCCCCGTTTTTAAGGAGCCCGGGACCTATATCCAAGAGCCTTTCCACAGACTCGAGTTCGTGATTGACCTCGATCCTGATCGCCTGGAAGCATCTTCTCGCAGGATGCTGATCTTCGTTCCTGGCCTTGCCCGGAACATAAGATGCGATCTTTTCCGCGAGTTCCACGGTCCTCGTAAACGGCTGCTTTGCGCGGTCCCTTACGATTCCCGAAGCGATCCTTCCGGAGTAACGCTCTTCACCGTAGAGACGGAATATCCTTGTAAGTTCGGCCTCGGAATATGTGTTCACGACAACGGATGCATCGAGCGGCTGCTCTTTGTCCATTCTCATGTCCAGAGGACCGTCCTTGGCGTAGGAAAAACCTCTCTCGTCAGTATCGATCTGATGAGACGATACGCCGAGATCCGCCAGAATTCCGTCAACTTTTTCAAGATTCAGTTCTTCAAGGACTTCGTCGATCCTTGAAAAATCGGATTTGATTATCACCCAGTTGGACTTTCCCTCTGCCTTCCTGCGGCAAACGGAAAGCGCGTCATCATCCTTATCAAGGGAGATGAGCATGCCTTCGGGAGATAATCTCTGCAGGATACCGGTGCTGTGCCCTCCTCCGCCTGCAGTGCAGTCCACATACACGCCGGAAGGCTTGATGCACAGAGCATCCATACATTCATTAAATAAAACGGGAATATGAGAGAAATCAGAGTCCTTCGACATAATACTTCGTATCGAGACCCACGATCTGACTTATGTCCACATGGTTGCCTTCGTAGAAGTCCTTGGTACAGATCTCGATCTTGTCCAGAACATCTATTACACAGATCTCGTCACCCGGCTTGGCACCGATCTTCTCCCAGAGTTCACTTGTCAGGCTGACCCTGCCCTGTGAATCGGGAACGAGCTCCAAAGACTCACCGATCAACGCTCTCGCGAGTGTTCTGATAACGGGATCCATGGAATTGTTCTTCCTGAACTGATCCTTGATCTTCTCGAAGTCCGCAACCGTGTACACACAAAGATATCCCTGATCGAGGCTTATAGTCGCAACCAGACCGTCGCCAAACTTGTTCTTAAGCTTTGACGGAATGAAAAACCTGCCTTTTGCATCGATCTTTTTGATATCGCGTGCCACTTCTTACTCCTGTTTTATTCAATCGGGAATACCGGGGTCTGCTCCCCTTTACTCCCCAAAACGGGATTTTTGCTCCCGTTTCCTCCACATGTGTACATTTTATTAGTAAAACTTGGCATTTGCAATAGAGTTTTCAAAAAAAGTTTAATCTTTTTGTAACATTGGACAGTTTTTGTAATGTTTCCAAAAAACTCATCAAAAATCCTTTTCGGGAGGAAAAACAGACAGGATCGTTCATAATCTGTTAAAGCAGAATCTATTTCCATTCACAATTAATTCACAGATTTAACTGAATTCATGGCAGAAAAACGTACTGTACAGGCAATTTGGGGGTGTTTTTGCATATTTTTGCAGAGCGAAACGTTTTTACAACACGTTTACAGTTTATTAACCACGGAAAAACGTTGTCAAAATATAATGTCATTGAGGAGGTTTTGACCCATGATCAAGTACGATAAGTTCTGGAAGACTCTTGAGGATAAGAATATCTCTCAGTATGTTCTTGTAACTAAATACAAGATCAGCACAAGTCTTCTAACACGCATGCGTAGAAATGAGTCAATCAGCCTGGCGACTGTCGAGAAGCTCTGCAACATCCTCAGATGTTCGAGCAAAGACATTGTCGAGGTGCTCCCGGATAAAAAGTCTAAATAAATCTTGGGCAAGACTAAATCCACGCATGAGAAGAGGGTGTCACGGTTTATCCGGGGCACCCTCTGATCCTTCTATATAACTTATCCCTTGATCTTTTATCCTTCCTGATCCTTATCGGTCTCAACTGTTACGCCTGATCTGTCAACAGATACTTTTGCATCATCCGTATCTACAAAGACACCGTCCTTGCTTACCGTTACCTTCTCATCATTATCGGTAACATAAACGCCCGTCTTGTCGATCTTGATCGTATCGTCATCATCGGCGATATGGATACCCGTCTCGTCGATCACGACCTTGTCGCCGTCGACCTTGACTATAGAATAGTCCTTAAACTCAGTTCCGATATCCTTGAACCACTGCTTGACATCATTCCAGTCTCCGGATTTTGAGAACGTACCGATCGCCGAACCTAATGCGATTCCCCTGAAGCATATCGTAAGGAGGAAAGCCACAAGACCTATTATGAGTATTACTGCATCTCTCTTTTTCATGATCAGAACCCCCTTGTCCAAAGCTTTCTGTT
>JAILNZ010000053.1 GCA_024691135.1 Clostridiales bacterium | reverse complement strand
GATTATCTCAATGTCACATCAGGCAAGATATTCTATTCGGATCCGGAAAACGGGAACAGGCTTTACACTTCGGCTCCTGACGGAGAAGGAGAGAGTAGACTGTTAAGCAAAGCCGCAAGCGGAGTCTCCGTCATCGGAGATAAGGTCTACTGCCTCTCTTCAGGGTATGAAGAAGAAGGGGAGACAAATATCCTTACGTTAATGAGTACGGACGGAGGAGATATGGAGATCCTCACGAACCAGCCTGTGTCAAGGTTCGTCCCTACGGAAAACGGTATCTTCTATATCTCGTCATCCACAGGTTACCTCGAGTGGATGACACTTGACGGAAAGATAAGGTATACCATTCTTACTTCAGATATATCCGACTTCAATGTAGCGGGAAGATGGATATTCTATAAGATCTTGGGAGAATCAGGAATCTACCGTGTAAAGATCGACGGCTCCGAAGCCGAGAGGATCTGATAAGACGCCTTTTCAGACGGGATGATAAAAATTTTTTCATTTGTATGCACCGGGCAGACCAAGAGGTCTTTCCGGTGTTTTATATTCACATTGTAAACAAAGTTCAGCACTGATTTTTTGAGAGGAGGAAATATCTATGGCAACTAATATAAATTCTATGCAGACTATCGACAACCGTGTGAAGGTAAAGCCGATCAAGGCTTATATCTCAAAGCCTGTTACAGGCGGATCCCTTTGGGGAATACTTATTAGTGTAGGAATGATCCTCGGAGGATTGAGCGGAAGATTCGTTCTCAGGGGAACACAGAGCAGCGGTGCGCTGGTCCTCGTCGGAATAGTTTTTCTCGTAATAGATATCATAGGCTACATCAGGGCAAATTCCAAGAAAAAGGAAGCTACTGAAGCAGAGTTCAGGCATAAGGAAAAACTCCATGAGATGGAAAAGAACATCAAGACCGGAAACCGGAAACTCGAGGAAACAGTACCGGTCATCCTGACGGTTGAGCAGAGCTTAAGAGCAATGGGATACGGACCGAGGATCAACGGAGAACTCATGAAGTACGATAACAAGGAAGGTAAATATACGATCGATACCGAGTGGGAGAATAACATCATCAACTTTAACGGAATGGATATGAATGCGACATTTGAGGTCGTTCCCGGAACAGGACCTGTCGTTATCGAACTTGCTAAGGATAAAGAGAGTTTCTGCTGCATCATATTCCCGGAAAATGTACGCGTAACATCTACAAACAAGCAATAAGACTGTTATCAGACATGCTGAACTGTTAAAAATCTGATAACCGACCCGTTCCCCGTCATCTGTGACTGTGCTCCGCAGATGACGGGTTTATTTATTGTCTAATTAACTCGATTACGTCTGTTTTTAAATAAATAAAGTTATGTTAATATATTTCGCGTATAAAAGTTGCGGGGGAACGGCGTGAAAGGATCAGTCTTCAAATATACGGTAATCGCTCTTTTCTTGACAGTGCTGGCGCTGCCGACAGTTTTGGGCGCTTTGTCTTCCATAACGGGGAAGAGTCTTGATACCGGACTTAAGGGCTATTTTGACAGGCATGACAAGCCTGAGTTTTCGGGGGGATCCTTCAGGGATTCGTCGTTTCAGACAGAATACGGCGACTGGTTCGGGAGCAATTACAAGCCGAGAGGCATCTATATCAAGACATATAATACGCTGAGATTCAATCTTTTCGGGAAGGCACATAATATCATCGGCAAGGATGATTATATCTTCGAGTTTGATTATGTAAGCTCGGAATTGTCTCTGGAACCGAAAAATGACTTCTCTCTTCCCGAAAACCGCGAGAAGATGGAAGACTACGTATATAAGCTCCAAAGGATACAGGAAGAGCTCGAAAAGAAGGACAAGAAGCTCCTGTTCTATATCTCGACGAGCAAGGCGGATCTGTATCATGACTATATACCTGAAAACTATCTTATAAGAAAGCCTGAAGGATCCGTAAGGGGCGTGGATTATCTCATGGAGTGCCTGTCGGGGACAGACGTCAACTGGTTCTGGACGGTTCCTATGGCAGAAGACCTTCCGTGTGAGAGTTTCTATGCCACCGGTATCCACTGGTCAAGGCCCTTTGAACAGAAGGTCGATCTCGAGATACTTAAGAGGATCAGGGAACTGACAGGAAAGAATATGAAGACCTGGGAACTTACGGATCTTCAGACAAGTAATGAGCCGTACTTCAGGGATACCGATGTCTTTGACATGATGAACCTGTGGAATGATCCGTTTACTGATACTTTCTACCAGTATGATACCGTTAATGTCGAGCCGGAAGATTCTGAGGATGTTAAGATCCTGATGCAGGGCGGTTCGTTTGCGATAGGCTTCAGGGAGGATCTCTGGACACAGTATCCCGGTTACAGTCTTGATTATATTAACTACTGCGAATACTACGTAGACAAGGACAGAAATGTCACAAGGCTCGGAGATGACTGGAATAACCTTCCTCTGGGCGATCTTGTCGAAAACGCGGATATCCTTGTCATCGAGGTAAATGAAGCCGTAATATCGAGATATTCAAACGGCTATGTCGATGCACTTTATGAATATCTGTGCGGAAGCGGGGAGGGCTAGATATGGTATTTTCTTCTCCGGTATTTCTCTTCTGCTTCCTTCCTTTGACGATCCTTCTATACTACTTCGGACACCCGAAGCTCAGAAATTACGTGTTGCTTTTGGCATCGCTGTTCTTCTATGCATGGGGAGAGCCGACGCTCGTATTCCTGATGATCGCATCGATCGTCATTAACTACGTTTTAGCGCTCTTTATGGACAGATCGGGGAAAAAGGGCGTAAAGACCGTCTTGCTGATCGCTGCCGTTGTTCTTGACCTGGGCTTCCTGTTCTTCTATAAGTACTTTAATTTCACCGTTGCAACCTTTTTCAGAGTAACAGGTGTTCTCCTTACGGCAAGGACCATAGCGCTTCCGATCGGAATATCCTTTTACACGTTCCAGATCATGTCTTATGTCATAGATGTCTACAGGGGC
The DNA here is from genome assembly GCA_024691135.1 of Clostridiales bacterium. Lineage (GTDB taxonomy): Bacteria > Bacillota > Clostridia > Saccharofermentanales > Saccharofermentanaceae > Saccharofermentans. Next base: position 9,727 of record JAILNZ010000053.1, on the reverse strand, counting down.
AATGTCAGATCCCAGAAGAACCCGTTTTACCTGGGACTTTATATCTCGATGTTCCCGCAGCTCATCGCGGGACCTATCGTCCGTTATATCGATGTCGAGAAGCAGATAGCTTCAAGGACTTTATCTCCGGATAAGTTCTATGAGGGCACATTGAGGTTCATGAAGGGCTTTGCCAAGAAAGTCCTCATTGCGGATCAGCTCTCATCCTTTGTTGACATGAACTTCGAAGGCAATATTGATTCCGCGCTCGTAAAGTGGATCGCCATAATCGCTTATACGCTCCAGATCTATTACGACTTCAGCGGTTATTCCGACATGGCGATAGGTCTCGGAAAGATATTCGGATTCGATTTTGTCGAGAACTTCAATTTCCCCTACGTGTCGCAGTCGATCAAGGAATTCTGGAGGCGCTGGCATATCTCGCTGTCGACCTGGTTCAGGGATTATGTCTATATCCCTCTCGGAGGCTCGAGGAAGGGTACGGCCAGGACATATATCAACCTCATCATCGTATTCGTCCTTACCGGATTCTGGCACGGCGCTTCATGGAACTTCATCTTCTGGGGTTTGTTCTATGCGGTATTCCTTGTCATAGAGCGGCTGGGCTTTTCAAAGATATTGGAGAAACTGCCGCGCGTATTAAGGCATATCTACGCGATCATCATCGTCGTTCTTGGCTGGGTACTGTTCCGCGCCGAGACTATGTCTGGTGCGCTCAATTACTATAAGGGCCTCGTATCACCTTCGGACAGCGAGATCCTTAATCTCAGGATATATGTTGAACCGATGCTCGTCTTCGTCATCATCGCAGGTATAATCCTTGCGTTCCCTCATGACAGGATCAAGGCGGCTCTCAAAAAGTTCAAGGGATATGAAGTCCTTAAGGCACTTTCGCTTTTCGCGCTCTTTATCCTGGCTGTCTGCTTCATGACGGGAGCAGGCTTCAGCCCGTTCCTCTATTTCAGATTCTGATACTTTTCGAAAAAAACAAGCACAACTTCAACCTTATTGTTATAATGGAGAAAAAGCACGGAGGTATTGATTATGTGGGTTAAGCAGATCAACGTCTTTCTTGAGAATCAATCAGGCAGATTAGCTGAGGTTACGGCCAATCTTTCCAAGGCCGATATCGATATAAGAGCACTTTATATTGCCGATACTACGGATTTCGGTATCCTGAGGCTCATAGTCGACAAGCCCGCCGAAGCGCTAATAGTGCTTCAGAAGGCAGGATTTACCGTAAGCCAGACATCCGTGATCGCCATTGCGATCCCCGATAAGCCCGGAACACTCGATAATGCGCTTGCCGTATTATCAGAGAATAATATCTCCATGGAGTACCTTTATGCCTTCGTAGGACGAGCATCCTCAGATGCCGTTGTCGTCATCAGGGTCGATAACGCCGAAGAAGCATTGAACTACTTCCATACTAACGGCATCAAGGTACTGTCACCTGAGGAGGTATACGGTATCTGATGATAAACGGAGTTTATTCGGCATATGGCGTGAGCGACAAAACAGCCCGACTTGCGGAGGAAGCAATGGAGGCTGTTTTGCCTGTGTATAGGGAAATCGACGAGATCAGGGAATATAACCAGCTCAAGGTCCTCGGAGCTTTCAGGGAACTTGGCTTCGCGGAGAGGCATATGGGCCTGACGACAGGCTACGGTTATGATGATATCGGAAGAGAAAAGATCGAAGAGATCTATGCAAAGATCTTCGGAGGAGAGAAGGCATATGTGAGGACGCAGATCAGTTCCGGAACACAGGCCATCTCTGCGATCCTTTACGGTATCCTAAGACCCGGCGACGAACTTCTCGCGGTAACGGGAAGACCTTATGATACCCTCATGGAGACGATAGGCATCGATGATTCTTACGATGCTTCCCTTAAGGCATATGGCATAACCTATGACGAGGTCGATCTTTTTCCTGACGGAAGTCCCGACACGGAAGGGATCTTAAGTAAGCTCAATCAAAAGACCCGTATGGTCTTTATCCAGAAATCCAGGGGCTATTCCACCAGAAGAGCCCTCTTAAGCAGTGATATCAAGACCATCATAGACACCGTAAGGGGTTGGTCGAAGAAATCGCACAGGGATATTATTATCGCTGTCGATAACTGTTACGGCGAATTTGTCGGCAAAGAGGAACCGTGTGAACTCGGTGCCGATATATGCGGCGGATCCCTGATCAAGAATCCGGGCGGCGGGATATGCAGTACCGGAGGATATATCGTCGGAAGGGAAGACTTGGTCGAGAAGGTCGCCTGCAGGATCACTGCTCCGGGACTCGGAAGCCATGTCGGACCGACACTCGGATTCAACAGGATGATCGCGCAGGGTATCTTCAGAGCGCCTGCCACTGTGGCAGAATGCCTCAAGGGCGCGGTGTTCGCATCCAAGATGTTTGAACTTACGGGATTTAAGACGAGCCCGTCTTCGACAGAACCGAGGGGCGATATCGTTCAGACGATCGAGTTCAATGATCCCGGCAAGCTCGTTAAGTTCTGCCAGATGATACAGGCATGTTCGCCCGTCGATTCATTTGCTCTGCCGGAACCTTATGCCATGCCGGGCTACAGCGATGAAGTCGTAATGGCGGCAGGTACCTTCATTCAGGGAGCTACTTCCGAACTGTCATGTGACGGACCAATAAGGGAACCTTATATCGGGTATATGCAGGGTGGCCTGGTATATGAGCAGGCCAAGCTTGCCGTTATGCTGTCGATAGATTCATGGGGGTAAATATTTGTGCGATTGAATATAAAGAGAAAGACAGATAATAACGTGACCGGAGAAGAAAATCCGAAGAAGCCTTCCTACAAGCCGAACCGTAAGGCGCGTGCCGGAAAGAGAGCCCTGAGGAATACCATCTTTGCCGTCCTGGTCGCTGCTTTTTCGCTGGCGGTACTGGTATTCGTTATCTATCATCTCTACGATTATATCGCCGCCAAGCCGAAGTTCGAATTCATTTCCGTCGGAAGGGTCGAGCATACGATCGGAGCGACTGCACTTATCGTGCGGGAAGAGACGGTCATAACTTCCAAGTCCAAGGGAGAACTCGTTACCAAGGCGACCGAGGGAAGCCGTGTAGCAGCTTCGCAGGAACTTGCCATGGTCGTTCCTTCCAATATGTCCTCCATCGTTAATAATCTCAGAAATACCCAGTCCCAGATATCGGAAGTTCAGCAGGAACTCATCATGTCAGGTAAGGCCGAGGGCGCCGAGCATATATATGACGATGTCGATGAGGACATCCTTCCGATCATAGATCTCCTGAGACAGGATTCTATGAACGGTAATCTGTGTAACACGTCATCCTACGAGTCTTCACTCGCGGTGCTCCTTGATAAGAGGGAAAAAGAGCTTGCCAAGATGGACTTCGATGACGAGAGGCTCAATATCTTAAGGAGTGAAGCTTCGGGATACGAGAACCAGCTCGCCAAGAGCGCAGCCATCATAAAATCCCCTGCTCCGGGAGTTGCGGGTATTGTATCCTTCAAGCTCGACGGACTTGAGGATGAATTGTCATTTGATGTCCTTCTCGAAGCCGAACCGTCCAAGATAAAGGAATATATCAATAATTCACAGGGTGCCATTACCTCTGATCTGTCTGTTGAGGAAGATGAGAACGTTGCAAGGATAGCTCAGAACGAAGAGCAGTATCTGGCTGTCATAATGAGCGGCAAGGATGTAAAAGCCGAAGACTTTGCGGTAGATACGACTCATAATATCAATATCGCTTCCGTAGGCGTAACGATCGATAACTGTACTGTCGTAAGATCGACGCCGTGCGATGACGGACTTCTGGTCGTTTTTTCGACGAGCAGGCATGTTGAGAGCCTCATAGGATTCAGGACCGTAAATATCGAGATAGTTATCACTTCGACATCGGGCCTCAGAGTTCAGACGACGAGCCTCGTCAAGCCCGATTATGACAGAGGCATTGCTTCGATCTATATTAACAATGACGGCTTTGCCGAGAAGGTCGACGTACTGATCAAGGACTATGACAGAGAGTTCGCGATCATAGCTCCTATCGATGACGGCGGAGTACCGAATGTCAAGACGGTCATAATAACAAATCCTTCGGCCGTGGAACCGGGAGACAAGGTGGAGTAATATGGAACATATAGATGAAGATGAATTAATAATTATTATAGGGGACAGGATCAGTAAGATCGAATCACGTATTAAAGACGCCTGCCAAAAAGCAGGAAGGTCAAGAGAGGAGATCACGTTGATTGGTGTGTCCAAGGTCTTCCCTGTGGAATATGCCATCGCTGCGCTTAAGGCGGGACTGACTGATCTCGGAGAAAACAGGGTTCAGGAACTTGTTCCCAAATATGAGACCGTTCTTGAGAAGGGAATAGCCTGTAACTGGCATCTTATAGGATCTCTCCAGAAGAATAAGGTCAAGTACATTATCGGCAAGACAAAGCTCATACATTCCGTTGATTCCGTCGACCTTGCAAGAGAGATAGACAAGAGATCCGGAAGTAATGCTGTAATATCCGATGTTCTCATTGAGGCTAATGTATCAGGTGAGGAGAGTAAGCACGGATTTGATCCGTCTTCCATAGAAAGAGCACTTGAAGAGATGAACGGCATGGAGAATATCCGTGTCAGAGGTCTCATGACGATGGCCCCGATAGAACAGTATGAAGGACAGGCGCGTGAAGTTTTCGAGAAGACAAAGAAGCTCTTTGATGATCTTCGTGAAGGATGTAAGGATCCCGCGATATGGGATACGCTTTCAATGGGAATGAGCCAGGACTTCGAATCGGGTATCCTTGAGGGCAGTACGTGTATCAGGATTGGAACATCGATCTTCGGTGACAGGCGATATATAGACAGTCATTAATGTTACACGGCTGTAACATAAAGTGTAAAAAAGCCTTGTTAAATGGCATTTTTATTACACTTGCCCAAATCTTATGGATTTTTGATTTGCCAATTAGTACAATTCAACCATAGTTAAAAAACGCCCGTGGTGGTGGGTTCTAAAACAGGAGGAATTGTAACATGGCAGGTATTATGGAGAAGTTCAAGAATTTCTTGACAGGTGGCGAATACGAAGAAGATTATCCGGATTATGATGAGGGAATCTACGATGTAGAGGAACAGGCAGATGAAATGGATCAGTCTATCTGGAGCAACATGAACGAAGAGCAGACGATCATTTCCGAACCCGCACCTGCAATTACTACTCCGGTATATCAGCAGCCGGCAACTACTGTAGTAATGCTCAGCCCTTATGATATCAGAACAAGCCAGATCGTATGTGATCACATCCGTGAAGGACATATCGTTATCTGCAACCTTACCGCAAGCTCAAACAACCAGCGTGTAGTTGACTACATAAGCGGCGGTGTTTATGCATTTGACGGTAAGATCGAGCCTACAGCAGTTAAGACAACTTTTGTTTGCACACCTAAGAATGTAAACCTTATCGTTGACGCCAATGAAGCATCCGAGTCCATTTCAGGAACGAAGGTTTCTTCTCTCTGATCTTTTGATTTGAATGATCAAGTGGCTGTTTCAAAATGAGACAGCCACTATTTTTTTGCGTTGAATTCGCATATAATATGCGTAATGATGAAAATTGAGGTGCACTATGGATACGAAGTTCAGAACTCATATTGCGGACATTATGTCCCTGCTTGCAGATATTACTGCCAAAGAAGCTTCAGTACTTAACGAGATAATAGAATTCACACAGGATTCCGAAGCAATATCAAAGAAGATCAATTCACTTGAAACGGACGCGGATATGATAGTCCATTCAGCCGGACTCGAACTCAGGGAATCGGGGATCATATTAGATGACAAATCGCACGACTATTATATGCTGATATACGGTTTCGAAGAATGTACCGATGTTATAGAGGATCTTGCGATAGCTTATAATTCATATAACGTTACTTCTCTTCGAGAGGACTATATCCCGATGCTCGTCGCTATCGAGCAGGCTTCTAAGACAGTGGTTACTTTGGCTGCCGAACTTCGTAATCCCAATAAGTTCGGTCCTATACAGCTCTCGATCATAGAACTCAATCATTCACGTCATGAAGGCGTCAAGATGTTCTCTGAAGCCATGAGGAACCTCTTTACTTATGAGAAGGACCCGATCGAGATAATAAGATGGAAAGAGATATATTCTCTTACCAGAGATATATTTATAACATATGAGGACCTGGCTGATGCCTGTGAGGAGTTTATACTCAAGTATTCGAGATGATACTTGGTGTAAAAGTAAGGAAGTTTTCGGAAATCGCAAATGAGCGGTTTCCGATTTTTTTTGCTATGGTAAAATAGCATAGGAATAAATAATAAGGATCTTTGTATGGCACAGGATAGTAACAATCTGGAACAGAAGTTTAAGTATATAATCAATAACCTGCCCGAAGACAAGCGTAATGCTCTTTTCGAGAAGCTGAGGGCTATGGAGCCTTCCGAGAGGAGCAATGCTGTCAGGAAGATAGTAGAGGCTTATGATAGAAATATGGCGGCAAATCCGCCAAGACAGGTTCAAAGGCCTGTCCAAAGACCTGTTCAACAGGCTTCTGCAGTTCGTAGTGACAGAAGATCAGGTGAGAACAGAAGACCTGCTTCCAATATATCGCAAGATGATTACAGGAGTACTCCTGCTCACAAGGAATCAAGAGGAAGGATTCTCGCCGTTATCGGCATATTGATCGTATTTTGTGCTCTTTGCGTAGGGATCAAGGTCTTCCTGGGCGATAAGATCGAGAAATTCATTTCAACAAAGACGGTTAATTCGACTGAGACAGCTATAAGCGGCAGCACTTCAGAAGAGATCCCCGAATCGGTCATTACGACTGATCCGACAGAGCCTGAAGTAACGCCTGTCGAGACTTTGCCTACGCCGACTCCCATACCTCTTGCCGCGGATCACCCTGATCTTGCGGGACTTGTAATAGTCATCGACCCCGGACATCAGGCAGAGAAATCAGCCACCAGTGAGAAGGTTGCCGATTGGCTGTCGAAGGAAAAGCCGGGTTCCACTCCGGGTTCTGTCGGGGCCGTAACGGGTATCAAGGAATATGAGCTGACACTGGATATCAGCCTAAAGCTCAAGGAATACCTGGAAGGATGCGGAGCCACGGTCATCCTTACAAGAGAAGTAAACGATGTTGATATTACCAATCAGGAGCGTGCCCTGATCGCTGTGAACAATAATGCCGATATCTTCATAAGGATCCATGCTGATGCCGCTAATGACGGCAAGAGCTCGGGTGTTCGTGTCTTTGTTCCGGATTCGGGAGCATATAAGGGTTCGAACATAAGTCTCGGGGATATTCTCGGCAATAATGTTGCTGAAGCGATAGGTCTTGAATTCATTGGAACGAAGGCGACAGACCTTTATACGGGTCTTAATTACGCCAATTCCGTGCCGTCATTCCAGATCTCACTGGGACTGTTGTCCAACAGTAATGACGAGGCTATTCTGGTCAATGAAGACAATCAGATCAAGATATGCGAAGCAGTATCCGAATTTGCGGCAGAATTCAAACAAAGTGATGTTTGAAATTAGAGTTCCTTATGTTAATATGTAAATAATCTTTAACATAAAAAGGAGCGATCTATGAAAGACTACGAAGATGATGATCTGCGCACATTTATTGATAACCTGAACAAGGTCAATAAGCAGGAGGAAAACGAGGAAACAGACATTAAGAAGCCGGCTTCAAGGGATAATGACGAGGTAGAGAAGTTTTCTTCGGCTCTCGATATCAGCAATGACGTAAGAGATCTTATTTCCAGAGTAGAGAAGCTCGAAGTCCTTAATTATGGTCTTTGGCTCATGCTTGAGAAGAAGGGCTTCACGCATGATGAGTATAATGCCGCATTGGCTGAAGCTAAGGAAAACATCATTAAGAAGGATACGAGCATCAAGGATTCCATCGCATGTCCCAAGTGCGGAAGACTTCTCCAGACGGCAGATGTATTCGGTATCAAGTGTATCTACTGCGGTTACGAATCCAACGGAAATCCTTATCAGATCAAGAGCAATGACATAAAGCTCCAGGATGTTCCTGAAGAAAAGGAATATAATGTAGAAGACGATCTCCGCTTTGACGAACTTTGATCAGACTTGATAACAGAGATAAAAAAGAATATAATGACCTAACCTTTTTAGGTCATTATTTTTCTTTTCGAAAAAAATGAGGAGCTGTGAAGACATCCTTGATATGGGGGTGCACCGGTTTCGACGGGGTCGTTGATATCGGGGAAGCGGGTGGAGGATTCTCGTTGGCCTCCTTAAAAAACGGGAAAGCAAGTAATTGCAAACAAAACACAGCTCGTAGCTGCTTAATCTAGCTACCGCCTGATCTGTATATCTGCGTACAGATTATAGGCGCCACTTGCAGACCTTACCCGTCAGAGGTTAAACGGGCCAACCTCTGAGGCAAAGCTTTGAGCTTCAGTTGTATCTTATCAAGTTACCGGAATCATTGCCTGTCATTGGGCGAAATGAGAAAGGGAATAAAACCATTCAATGACTGCACCCGGAGATGCCCTGAAGGATATGGTTTCGGACAGGAGTTCGATTCTCCTCACCTCCACCAAAAACAGACAGATACCGCTTGATCTGCAAGGGTCGGGCGGTATTTTTGTTGTGATATAATCCTGATGTTAGTAAGAGTGATTAAATGTTTTCAAGTACAGGGATTAAAGCTTATGGGAAAGCAGATAAACTATTACATGGAATACGATAGTTTTATTCTATTAGCGAAAAAGGCAAATGAATTGGGCTGTGAAATATTCCCTTTTAGTGATGAGCATTTAAAGCGAGGTTATTCTCCTGATATCATTTCGGAAGATAACCGCTCTTATTGTTTTCATATTCCTGAAGCCGGTGACATTGAAACAGAGCAGCATAGGGGTGAAGAGTGCGTAGTTCGTGGATATAATACGAGTGGAAGCACAATTATAGAAGCAGAGTTTTCCTTCATAAACAGCAAAGAGAAGTTTATAACGAGATCCCGAATATACTGTATAACCGATTATTACGATGCTGATGGCAATCTGATCAAAAGACCTGATTGTGTTACAAAGGTATATGATTCACTGGCAAGATACGTAAAGAAGTTGGCTCCGTATACTGAAGTAGAGTATCGTCCTGCCAATCCACTTTATGACAAAGTAAAGCGGAAAATGTATATTACTCCCAAATGCTTAACTTTGGTTCGTGAACAGGACTACGGACTACATTGATTGAATGTAAAATCTTGAATATAACCAACCAAGACAGGAGTTCAATTCCCCTCAGAATGGTGTTTTTCAGCTTTTTTGCACGGTACAAACAACGGCATAAAGATACCGCTTGATCTGCAAGGGTCGGGCGGTATTTTTGTAATGGTATAATTGGATTGTCAGTAAGATAAATAAACAGGATAATAGACTAAGACAAATCGGAGTTTGTAGATAAAGAAATGAAAATAGCAATAATTCAGGCAACATCACAAATAAATAAAAATGAGCTGCTTTATTCAGCAGTAAAAAAATATGCTTTTGATTCGGAAATATATAATTTTGGCTGTTCGGAAAAAGATTTATGATTCTTTCGCGCGCGGAGCACCGCCAATTCGCGTTTGAGCACCACCGTTTCGCAGCATCAGCACCACAACGATAAAAAACGATTTCACAAATAAGCACCGCCTCTTAAACTTATACCATCCTGTTCATCAGGAAATAAG
>JAILNZ010000034.1 GCA_024691135.1 Clostridiales bacterium | reverse complement strand
TCCTTCACAATATAGCGCTTTACAGCACTTATTCTATCAAATTAGCTGTCCGATAATTGGGACTTCACTATAGAGATCATTCATAGCTAATGATCTCGCTGATGTTGCATTCTAAGTACTTAGCAAGCTTTTCAAGCACTTTATTCGAAACAGGTTCGCCTTTTCCCATTTTTGCGACGGTCGCTGAACTCAACCCTGCTTTGTTTACTAAGTCCTGCTTTTGAAGCCCCTTATCGATCATTATTTTCCATAATCCGTTGTATGAAACCTTCATAGCTATAGTACCTTTCGCACTTCAACAAACTCCTATAGTCAGCCGTATATCAGTATAGCATTAATTCCCCTGAAAATCCATCAAAATATTCAAAAAAATAAAGATTTTCTTTCAAAGTGTGAATAACAGACTGCTGGTAAGCAACTTCCAGCAATCCTAACCACTTGCCCTCTCTAAAAAGCCCTTTTTTCCCAACAATCCTGTACACTCAATAAGCAAAAAAGCGTTTCTGTAGCCTCCACCTGTATTTTTGCGGTGGTCAGCTTGATTTGAAAAGCAGCAAAAAAGGAATTCCCGGACATTGCCCCGATTAGAGGCGATATCCGCAGAATCCCCTTGTTTCAAGCCTTTTAAGCCCCTTCTATGCCTTTACCCGTGACATCAAGACCACGCACTCCACGTGATGCGAGAAAGGAAACATATTTACCGGAGTAGCACTTATTATCTCATAATCACAACTGAGATTTTTAAGATCCCTCGCAAGTGTTGCAGGGTCGCAGGATACATAGATGATCTTTTCCGGGGCAAGTTTCCTGAGCTTTGTTATGAGAGCGATATCCATCCCTTTTCTGGGCGGGTCAACGATCACCGCATCAGGCTTTGGAAGATCCCCTTTTCCGAAGTCGAACCTCTCGGCCTGCTTAATAACGAATGTTGCATTCCTGATGCCGTTTAATCCGGCATTGATCTTAGCTGACGATACGGCTTCAGGAGACACTTCTATACCAAAGAGCCTTGTATCTTCTGAAGCACAGCAAAGACCTATGGATCCTGTTCCGCAGAACAGGTCATAGATGACCTGTGCGTCTTTTACGACCTCTCTTACAAGTCCGTAGAGCTGTTCCGCGCCTTCCGTATTGACCTGAAAGAATGCGCCGGATCTGATCCGGAACAGCCTGCCGCAAAGTTTCTCCCGGTAATAGTCGACTCCGTATAAAGTGACTCTCTTGCCGCTCCTGGTCCTCTTTGCTGTCTTGTCGGAACAGATCTGAAGGATGATCCCCGTAAGCTTACCGCCCGACGCCTCCTCCATCTTCGCGAAAAGGTCCATCCCTTCGGCATAGGCCTTCGCGTCACGGATAAGTATCTCGTGGCTCCTGTCTTCTTCGGTCACGAATTCGGCCAGATACTCGGAAGTCCTCTCGGACCCTCTCAGTATCAGAGACGAAAACAGCGTAGTCGGGTGATCCGAAAGGCATTTTCTTATGACTTCCTTTATCCTCGTAAAGGTCTCATATTCGATAAGGCATCCGTCGGCGCAGGCAAATCCGCTGCTCTTTTTCGATCGGAGGCCTATATCTGTCCCGGAGATCACATACTGCATATGATTCCTGTAGTTATATCTGCGCGGCGAATCGATAATATCACGGACTTCCGTATCGATTCCGCCGATCCTTCTAAGCGCCTCTTTTACCTTGTCTTTTTTGAAGGAGAGCTCGAGTTCCTCCGACATGTGCATCAGGTCGCATCCGCCGCATATCCCGAAGTTTCTGCATGGAGGGATCACTCTCTGATCCGAGTCGTTCAGCCTCTCTTTAACTTCGGCGATCACTATCTTCTGCTTTTCGGAGATTACCTCGGCTTCTGCTTCTTCGCCCGGCAGGAGGCCTTCGGCAAAGAACACCTTGCCGCTAATAAGATTTCCTATGCCCTGCCCCTCGTTTCCGAGTGTTCTGGCTATGATCCTTTCCATCCGGTACCTCCGCCCAAAAACTATCTAATATTGTAACACTTTGAGGCAATTTAAGGATAATCGCCTCGTCCTTTTCGAAAAGTGGTAAAATAGTTATCTGATATTATATGAATGAGGTCAGTAGTAATGGATAACAGGCAGCGAACCACCAAACCCGTCCCTCCGGAAAAGACAGCCCTGGCGGGTGAGCTGAGGTCAACGCTCAAGGGCAAGCCGACCAGATCGGGCTTTAACAGGAGTGCATTCAGGGAGATCGTCGGATTCTTGACGGACATCGTCAAGATCGCCGTTGTCCTCGTTCTCTGCCTCTGCTTTATCCTCGGCGGATTCGGAGGAGGCATGCTCCTCGGATATGTATCCACTGCCGAGCCTTTGTCCATCGGCGATCTCACTCACACGGAGGACGTTCAGACTTCTTTCGTTTATGATTCCGAAGGTAACGTCATTTCCAAGCTCGTCGGAAGCGAGAACGTGGACAGGATCTACGTCTCCTTCAATGAAGTCAAGAACACATATATAGACGAAGCGATAATCGCGATCGAAGACGAGCGTTTCCTGAGTCACTCGGGCATCGACGTAAAGAGAATCGGAAGTGCCGTGCTCTCCGCTCTCGCCAACGGCGGTACCGCCACATACGGCGGCTCAACGATCACGCAGCAGACGGTAAAGCTGATCTCAGGTCAGGACGAACACTCCACATCGCGTAAGGTACAGGAGTGGTACTCCGCCATGGCTCTCGAGCAGGATCTCACCAAGGACGAGATCATGGAGCTCTATATCAACCTCGCGCCGATGGGAAACAACTATGTCGGCGTTCAGTCCGCGGCCCAGAACTACTTCGGCAAGAACGCGAGCGAGCTTAACATCGCCGAATGCGCCTTCCTCGCAGGACTCCCTAAGAGCCCTTCATACTATAATCCTCTGAGAGAATCCGGAAGAAGGAATGCCCTCAGGCGTCAGAGGATCGTTCTGTCCAAGATGTACGAACTCGGTTCCATTACAAAGGACGAATACGATGAAGCCCTCAATACGGAACTCGTATTCAAATCCAGGGACACACATTCATCCACCAGCATCAATTCCTATTTTGCGGAATACGCGATCCAGGAAGTCATCAACGACCTGAGCGAGCAGAGGAACATCTCAACTTCCCTCGCCGCCACGCTCGTATATAACAGAGGCTATCACATCTATACGACGCTCGAGCCCAAGGTCCAGGCTGTCCTCGACGAGACGGTCAACACGGAGAACCTGTTCCAGAAGGATCCGTCGCTCCTGGTCAACCTTCCTGAGAAACCCCAGGCGGGCATCGTTGTCATAAACGTCCAGACAGGCGCGATAGCGGGAATGCAGGGAGGCTACGGCGAGAAGACGGTCAATCTCGGCCTTAACAGGGCGGTCTCTGCCTACAGGTCGCCCGGATCTTCCATAAAACCTCTGATCGACTATGCCCCCGCCCTTGAACTGTCGAAGATCGCACCGGGCACAATCCTTGTCGACGAGGAAAAACACGAGAATCCGAATAACCCGAGTCAGGTCTGGCCTCTTAACTCAGACCGTTCCTACGCGGGATCAATTACCATACGTCAGGCGGTAGCCAGATCCAAGAACACGATCGCTGTCGAAGTATGGAAACTCGTTACCGGAGACACGGCTCTCTGGTTCCTCTCGAGGCTCGGCATTGACAGACTGAGCGACGGTTCGTATCCTGCCCAGGCGATCGGTGCTTTCACGGTCGGCATGACTCCTCTCGAGATGGCAGGCGCTTATAATACCCTCGCCAGAGGCGGCACATATACCGAACCTTATGCATATACGAAGGTTCTTGATTCCAATGCCAATGTCATCCTCGAATGTAATCCTGTTACCTATCAGGTCTTCTCACAGGAGACCTCATTCCTCATGACTGATATGCTCGAAGACGTTATCTCTTACGGTACCGCTTCAGGTAACAGTCAGGAGATCAGGAACGCCGACGGAGACCTCATTCCTGCAGCAGGAAAGACCGGTACGACAGACGATAACCTCGACAAGTGGTTCTGCGGCTATACACCTTATTACACATGCACTGTGTGGTACGGCTATGACAACAGGCTCAGACAGACAGTCATTCCTGATGTCGACAGGAGCAATGCGATAAGGATATGGTTCAACATCATGACTCAGATACACGACGACTGCTACGACAGGACTTTTGAGAAGCCTGACACCGTCGTCACAGTAACTTATTGCGGCCTCGGCCTCGGAAGATCCTACTACGCCACGGATTACTGTATCCAGAGCGGCACGGCCTATTCCGACTACTACGTAAAGGACAGCTACCTTATCCCTTCGGATCCTTGTCCTATCCACACTCCAACCCCGACCCCTCCGCCTGAGGAAGAAGGAAACGGTGAAGGCGGTGAAGGCGGCGAAGGAACGCCGGGAGGCTGAACTTGAGCTTTCTGAAGATCGACAGGGATCATATCCGCACTGACAAAAACGGTGAGAACCGCGCCGACAGAGCTAGGCGCATGTTCCTTACGGGATTTAACTGTTCCCAGAGCGTAGTCGTTTCTTTCTGCGACCTTTTCGATGTGGATGAAGAGACCGCGCTTCGTATGTCCGCGTCTTTCGGCGGCGGCATGGGAAGGATGCGCGAAGTATGCGGGGCTTTCTCGGGAATAATAATGGTACTGGGGCTTTTCGCGGGGCAGGTCGAAGGATCTGATCAGGAAGCCAAGAAGGAAAATTACAGGCTCGTTCAGGAAGCAGCCGATCTTTTTCGAAAAGAAAACGGATCTATAATCTGCCGCGAGATATTAGGTCTTGAAAAGGCGGAGGGCACATATGTCCCTGCCCCGAGAACAGAGGAGTACTACAAAAAGCGCCCCTGTCCGGAAACGATCAGG